>JAJXSS010000115.1 GCA_021784455.1 Planctomycetota bacterium | reverse complement strand
GCCCGGCCACGGGGTTGGTCTATCCCTCGATGACCTTCAGCGCCACCAGATCCTGCACATCGATCAGCCCCAGCGGCCGGCCATCCTGGCTCACCACGGGAATCTCATCAATCCGGTATTCCCGCACCATCTGTACGGCATCGCGCACCACGGCCGATTCAGTCAGGCGCTTGGGATTGCGGGTCATCAGGTCGCCGATCCGCCGGTTCACCACTTCGGGCCCGTGCGTGAACACCACCCGCCGGAAATCCCCATCGGTGAAAATCCCGGCCAGCTTGCCCTGCTCATCCACGATCAAGAGCGCCCCGGCCGCCCGGATGGCGGGCTTGTACTGCCGGGCGATCTCGTAGGCCCGGGCCACCGTCATTTCCTGCGGGATCAGGCCGACGTTCTGTCCGGCCTGAAAGCGCATGGCGTCCACCACGGGGGTCAAAAGCCGCCCCAGCGAGCCCCCGGGATGAAACTTGCGGTAATCGGCCGCCTTGAAATTGCGCCGGCGGCTGACCGTCAGGGCCAGGGCATCGCCCAGGGCCAGCGTGGCCGTGGTGCTGGTGGACGGCGCAGGATGATCCGGGCTCGCCTCTTCCAGTTCACCGATCAGCAGGGTCACCGTGGCCAGGCGGGCCAGCTCGCAGCCCTCCCGGCCGACGATGGCGATCATGGATACACCATCCTGCCGCACGATGGTGGCCAGATCGACGACCTCATCTGTGTTGCCGCCGTACGACAAAAGCAGCAGGACATCCCCCCGTCGCACCCGGCCCAGGTCCCCGTGCATGGCCTCGGTGGGATGCAGGAAGTGGCTGGGCGTGCCCGTGGAAGCCAGGGTGGCCGAAATCTTCTGCCCGATGATGCCGCTCTTGCCCAGCCCGGAAACCACCACCGAACCCGTCGATTGCAGAATCAGGTCCACGGCCGCGTGGAATCGCGCATCAATGGCGATCCCGGCAATCGCCTGGGCCTCGGTCGCCAGAATCTGCCGGGCAAACTCGGCTTCAGCCTGAAGATCGACCGCTCCCGAAGCTGCCGGCGTGGGAATCGAGGGTGATTGGTTCATGCGTCGCACTGCGGGTAAAGTAGACTCATTATGGTTCGCCCGCCGGATGCGGGCAACTGGCCGGTGGGCTCGGCCCACCTTACGATGCATTTTCGAATTTTGATTTTCAAGTTTCGATTGCCAAAGGACGCTTACCGACGCACCGCTTGTTCCCATTGAAAATCGAAATTCCACAGTCGAAAATCACTCCATCCAACCCCTTGCCCCTCCCCATGCAAGACTACCGCGTCGAACTCGACACCTTCTCCGGTCCGCTCGACCTGCTGCTCTTTCTGGTGCGCCGGGATGAGATCGACCTGCGTGACATCCCCATCGCCCGCCTGGCCGAGCAATACCTCGAATACCTCAAGAAGCTGGAGCAGATCGACGTATCGGTCGCCGGGGAGTTTCTGGTCATGGCCGCTACGCTGCTGGAAATCAAGAGCACCATGCTCCTGCCTCCGGCCCAGGCCGCCCAGGCCGCCGATGCCACGGCCGAGGAACCGGCCGACACCCTCGACCCGCGCCTGGAACTGGTCCAGCAGCTTCTGGCCTACAAACGCTTCAAGGATGCCGCCCTCGATCTGGAACGCCGCCTGGCCGACTGGCAAGAGCGTTTCCCCCGCCGGCCTTTCATCCCCAAGCCCCGCGATGTGGAGGCCGAGCAGTTGGCCGCCCTCGAAAGGGCCGGTGACCCGACGGCTGCACCAGCCGAGGCCGAAGCCGACTTGGATGAATCCGCGGGTCAGCTCGAATTCGACCTCGAAGATGCCAACGTTCTGGACCTGGCCGAGGCCTTCTCCCGCATCATGGAGAGCATCGGCAAGAGCCCGTTTGGCCACCAGGTCACCTACGATGACACGCCTATCAGCCTGCACGCCGACGACATTCTGGACCGCCTGCAGCGGGAAGGCCCGATGACGCTGCAAACGGTCTTTGAGGGCCGCTCCCGCTCCGAACGCATCGGCCTGTTTCTGGCCATGCTGGAACTGACCCGCCAGCGCAAAATCCGCGTCCAGCAGGATGAATTGGGCGGATCGATTCAAGTGGATCTGCGGCCCCCGGAGGATCCGGCCGCGGCCGCCGATGGGGGCCCCCAAGGTGAGCCCGGCGGCGCCCCGGACCAGAGCCGCTGGCTCGACCCCGTCACCGGCAAGATGCAGTACGACTGGCCGGATGAGGAATCCAAACAGATCGCCGAACGCCGGGCCAAGTTCCGCATGAACTGGCTGCAAAAGAAAAAAGCCGCCGAAGCCGCCGGTTCCCCTCTCCCATCCGAAGGTCAGGAAGAGGACCAGGGCGAGGACGCTGCCCCCGAAGAACTCCGCAACGATGCCGATGAAGCTAGTCCCCGCGAAGACGAGAATCCGGATGCTCCATCCGAGCCGCCGGATCCCACCTCCCCCTCCGCCTGACCTTGCGCCGGGAGGCCGCTGTAGGGTGGGTCATCCCGATCTATGTCGGGACGGTCCCACCTGTTTCTGCAGCGGGTACAATGCCGGCATGGACCGCGACCAGATCATCCAAACGCTGGGCCGTCACAGCGCGGAGCTTCGTTCCTTGGGAGTCCGGTCGCTGGATTTATTTGGGTCCCGGTCACGCGGCGACTTTCGCACTGATAGCGATGTGGACCTGCTGGCGGACTTTTTTCGGCCGGTGACGCTTTTTCAGATCGCACGCGTGCAGACCCGCCTTCAAGAAATACTCGGCGGCATCAGCGTCGATTTGGTGCCGCGCAACTGCGTACCCCAGGATCAATTGCGGGCGGTCCAAGGGGATATCATCCATGCCGTTCAGAACTGACTTCCAGCGCCTGCGGGATATCCTCGACGCCATTTCCCGGCTGAAGGTGTACTGCGAAAGTATCTCATACGAACAGTTTCTTGCCGATGCCATGCGGCGAGACGCAGTGGAGCGTCAGTTCATCAGGCTCGGCGAAGCGGCGACCGGAATTACCCCAGCGCTAACAGCGCAATTCGCGGATATTCCTTGGGGAGAGATGCGCAGCATGCGCAATTTCATAACGCACGTCTATTGGGGCGTGAATCCCCAGATCCTTTGGGATACCGTGCGCAAGGACCTGCCCGACCTTGAAAAACAACTGCGCACCGTGTTGTCGCAGGTTGAGGACGAAACCTGAGGAGAAGTGGTCCTGCTGCAAACGCGAAATCCGCTTGCAGAATCGGGGTGTGTAATGCTGTCCCGCGTCGCGTCGATAACGTTGGTCGCAGGTCTGTGCCTTGCTGGATGCAGTACGACGCCGCCGGCTGAGCCGATGCCGCCCGCGAGGTGCACCGCCAATGTGGCCCAGCTGCCCGGTACCATCATCACCCCGGTTCTGAACGCCCCGATTCCGAGCAATACCAACGTCCTCTGGTGCGCCTCCCTACAGTTGGCGTGGAATGAGTCGGGCATCACGAGCACTGATCCCCTGCTCGCGCCGCTGAGCCAGCCGGTTGTGACCAAGTCGGATATCAGCCCCCGTGACCTCATCGTCTGTTCCGGCCCCAATACGTCCTCGCTACGTCATAGAATCCGCCACGAATTGACATCCAGATTTGGCGAAAACGCTCCGACACCGTTACTCGATCAGTGGGGCCCAGTACCTGGCATCGGTTTTTATACCTATATGCGGCTGGCCATGCCCTTTGAATATGCGTTTGAACAGTTGACGCCTGTCGCCAATCCCAAGTCAGACGATGACACCCCCAGCGATGCGCCGCACCCGCCATTTGCCTATGCCGCATTCGGCCTGGAAAGCTACAAACCGGACAATCCAGGCATGCAGAAAATGGGCCAGCAAGTTCGCATCATATGGCACCAATACTCCCGAGAGCCAGAGAGGCAGGAGCATTTTGTCGTTGAACTCAGAACGAAGTCACCGAACTTTCGTTTGTTTCTAGCTAAACTGCCTTCGCAAACTACCCTCTACCATGCTGTCGAGGCGGTGCTGGCCAGGGTTACACATCCCAATGAAGGCACGATTGCCGGCCTGTACGCCCAAATGCAGGTCCTTAACCAGGCCGCCGAAGCTCAGCATGATGCAGAGTCTTCGCACGACCTGATGGAAAAGATCATTTCCGCATATGATCACCTTTCCGTCCTCATGGACCGCGATGGGCTCGAAATCCCCGTACTGGACTTTGACCTCACCAAACGTTTTGACGAATTGACCGGGCGCCGGACCAACGCGGGCCCCGTGGCATATCTCGCACAACGCATACGATTCAAGCTCGATCATACCGGCGCCAATCTTGAAAGCGAGTCCGCCGGCTCGATTTTCGCCATGGAGCCCCGCATGTTCGTATTCCGCCCGCCGTTCTTGATCTTGATCGTCAGTGCCAAATCTGCTCGGCCGATCCTGGCCTGCTGGATCGGCAACTCTGAATTGCTCACCCCCGCCCCTCCTTCCGTGAAGAATTGAACTATCCATCATGATCCGCAGTCTCCGACACAACGGGATCAAGAGGCTGTTCATGGGGGGAGTTCGCGGAGGCATCCGCGCTGCCCCTGAACGTCGCTTGAGGCTTGCTCTGGCACGCCTTCACGCAGCGACTTTGCCACGAGACATGAATCTTCCAAGACTTCGCCTTCATCCGTTTTAGGGCGAATATGTTGGGCCTCTCGCAATCAACATCAGCCACAATTGGCGCCTGGTTTTCGCTTCGATGGGCCTGATGTAGCCGTTGCCTGAGCAGGCGGCCGACATCGTCACTTGGCTGCCCCGCACACCGCTGCCACCAAGCCGCCCACATCATGCGGCTGGCCTTCCACCGTGGGCTTTAATCCTAGCTTCGCCAAGGTCGACGTCGTGATGGGCCCGATCGAGGCGATCTTCACCCCATCCAGCAGGGTCCGCTCCGCTCCCAGCAGTTCCACCAAATTTGTCGCCGTGGACGAACTAGTGAAGGTGATCCAGTCCACCTCGCGGGCTTTGAACGCCTCCAGCACCGTCGCCGGCAGTTCGGCGGCCCGCTTTGTCTGGTACACCGCCAAGTCCATCACCTCGGCCCCGGCTTCCTTCAAGAGCCGCGGCAGATCCGGCCGGGCGATGTCGGCCCGCAGCATCAGCACGGCCTTGCCCGCCAGGTTCTCCTTGGCCAGCAGCTCCCCTGCCAGCGATTCGGCCACAAACGCCGTGGGTACCAGATCCGCCCTGATCCCCAGTTGCGAGCGCAACTGCCGAGCCGTCGCGTCCCCAATCGCTGCCACTTTCACTCCCGCCAGATGCCGGGGGTCCAGCCCCAGGGCCTCCAGGCGGTCGGCCAGGGCTGTTACCCCATTGGCCGAGGTCAGCACCAGCCAGGCAAACCCCCGGATGTTGCGAAGGGCCGCATCCACCTCCCGAGCCACTTCCGGGGACGCCGGCGCCAGTTCAATGGTCGGTGCCTCCAGAACCTGTGCCCCCAGTTCCTCCAGTTTCAGCTTCAGTTCGGAAACCTGCTGCCGCGTGCGTGTCACCACGATGCGCTGCCCAAACAGCGGCCGGCGGATGAACCATTCCATCCCCTCATCCTGAAACCCTGCCACCGGCCCGATCACGATGATCGCCGGGGCCCCGATCCCCGCCTGCTGCACCGGCTGGGCCAGCCCCCCCACCGTGGCCCGCACGCTCCGCTGTCGGGGGGTGGTGCCCCACTGCACCACGGCAGCCGGAACATCCGCCTTGAGCCCTGCCCCCGTCAGGGTTTTCACAATGGCCCCGATCCGCCCCACCCCCATGTAGAAGCAGACCGTCCCGCCGGCCGTGATCAGGTCCGATAACGCCCGGTAGTTGATCGCCGACTCTTCCTTGCCCGGCTCCTCATGTCCGGTCACGAAAGTCAACGTGCTGGCATAGTCGCGGTGCGTCACCGGAATGCCTGCGTAGGCCGGGGCGGCGATCCCCGAGGTCACCCCCGGAATCAGTTCACAGGCGATACCGTGCTTGTGGAGGTAGGCGGCCTCTTCCGCCCCACGTCCGAAAAGCAGCGGATCGCCCCCTTTCAGCCTTACCACGCGGTGGCCTTGCCGGGCCAGTTCCACCAGCAGGGCATTGGTCTGATCCTGCGTCAGTTTGTGTTCGCGGGCCCGTTTGCCCGCATCAATCCGCTGGGCGGTGGCCGGAGCCTGCTCCAGCAAAACAGGGCTGACCAGGGCGTCATACACCACCACATCCGCTGTTCTCAGACGCTCCAGCCCGCGAAGGGTGATAAGTCCGGGGTCTCCCGGCCCGGCGCCGACCAGAAAAACAATCCCTGCCTGATTTGTGTGTGGTGTGGGCAAGCTGAGTAAACCCTGGCGGTTATGCGGCCGATGCATGGCAATGATACAGCAATCCGTTTCAGGAGACAGAACCATGTCCAGCCAGGCCCTCAAACTCATCCGGCCGATGTCCGGCCTCCCGCGGGATCCCTACACCATCGATCGCCGTGTCGCTCCCCGCCACAACGTGACGGGACGGGTAACCGCCGTGTGTACGGAAGTCACGCTGGACGGCGCGCGGAACCGCATTTGCTCGCTGCAGATGCTCAACATCTCCGACAGCGGTCTGGGTGCCGTGTCTCAGGATGCGATCGCCCCGGACACCGCCATCGGCGTCTATTTCCCCCCCCACGGCAACGAGAAGGGCTTCGACCTGATCGGCCGGGTGGTCCGCTGCCGTCGGAGTTCCAACGGCCACGAACTGGGGGTGAGCTTCGACCGTCTGGCCGCGGCCTGAAGCAGGTCCGGGCTTGCCCGGTAAGCCCCCCGACGGCCGCGCTGCCGCAGGCTCCCACCGTGGCATCGTCTGCCTCGTCCAATTTGAACTCTAACCTTTGCACTCCTCTGTACCCGCGATTCTGCCTCAATCTGGCGGTTTCGCTTATGCTGTGGGCATGAACAACACCCTCTGGGCCCCGTGGCGGATGGACTACATCAAATCGCTGGATGCGCCGCCGGGGACCGGCGCAACCCCAGCGGGTGCGCCGCCCGCCAACGCCGAGGCCGCATGCTTCCTTTGCGAAAATGCCCGGGTGGACCTGGCCAACGCCGCCCAGGCTGCTCAACACCTGCTGCTGTGGCGGAATGAACATGGCCTCATCGTCTTGAACCGCTACCCCTACACCACCGGACACCTGCTGGTGGCGCCGGTGGCGCACCTGGAGGACCTCACCGACCTGACGGTGGATCAGCAGGCGGGGCTGATGACGCTGACCGTCCTGGCTGAAAAGGTGGTCCGTCTGGCATTCAACCCCCAGGGGATCAACATCGGCATCAACCTGGGCCGCTGCGCGGGGGCGGGGCTCCCCGGGCACATGCACCTGCACATCGTGCCGCGCTGGAACGGGGACACCAATTTTGTGAACGTGGTGGGTCAGGTGCGGATTATTCCCCAGGCTCTGGAAAGAAGCTATGACCTGCTGCGCGAGGCCCTGGCGGCCATCACTGGCCAGCCCGCACGCCCGGTGGCGGGGTAAGCAGGGGTAATCCGCCGTTTCCCAACCTCTTACGGGCGGCTATACTGGCTCGAAGCGGGCGTTTCGACGCCACTCGACCTCTTGCGTGGTGTCTGGGTTTGCTTCCTTCAACCTTCGGAGGTCATGCAACATGCGACTCCATCGATCGGGGCTTTTCTTCGGTTTGGCCCTCGTGCTTCTGGCGGCGGCGGGGGCCCTGCAGGCCCTGGCCCGCACGGCCGTCATTACCCGCAATGACGGCAGCAAAGTCACGGGCGAAGTGGTCTCCGAGAACGCTCAGGCCGTCACCATCCGCCAGAGCGACAACCCCATCCCCATCCCCATCCAGCGGTCGGAAATCAAGAGCATCGAGTACGTCAAGTCGATTGCCGAGCAGTACGCCGAGAAACGCAAGGCCCTGAAAGATGACGACATCGACGGCCGCTACGCCCTGGCCCAATGGCTCTACGACCAGAAGGCCTATGACCTGGCCCGCAAGGAATTGACCGACCTGCACCAGCGGGCCCCCAAGGCCGAGCGCGTTAGCCTGCTGCTCAAGGCGGTCGAGGCCCGGCTCAAGCTCCTGGCCCCCACGGAAGGACCGGCCGAAGCCCCCGGCGAAACCCCCACCCCCCCGCCGGAAACACCCGCTGCCGGCCAGCTTCCCACCCAGAAGCTGTCCCCCGAGCAGGTGAACATGATCAAAATGTATGAGGTCGATCCACGCCGCGAAAGGCCGACGGTCATCGTGCCCAATGAGGCCATCGACACCCTGTTCAGCCAGTACAGCAGTGACCCGAAGGTCGCGGCCCTGCTCGAGGACCACCGGGCCCAGTCCGAGTTCCGCAATGAGCCGGGTTGGCAGCAGCTTGATCTCTTCTTTGAAGCTCGGGCCCGCAATCTGTACCCCAAGCTCATCATCCGCAGCGATCCCCGGCCGCTCAAGACTTTCCGTACCCGGATCTGGCCCAACTACGTGCGGAATTCCTGCGCCACGTCCGCCTGCCATGGCGGGCCCCAAGCCGGCCGCTTCTTCCTGTTCCCCGATATCAGCAACAGCGACGCCACGGTGTACACCAATTTCTACATCCTCTCCAAGTTCAGCAACCCCAAGAACTTGACCTATATGATCGACCGGGCCAACCCGGACCGCTCCCTGCTCCTGCAATACGGGCTGCCCCGGCAAGCCGCCGCCACACCGCACCCGGATGTGTCGGGCTTCCGGCCGGCTTTCAGCAACGATCATGATCCCCGCTACACCATGGTGCTGAACTGGATCCGCAAGGAACTGGCACCCACGGCCGATTACCCGATCAACTACCAACTGCCCTCCACGACCCATACGGCGCCGGCCAGTCCGGTCACTCAGCCCAAGGCCCCGGCCCCGGCCAAGCCCTGACCTTAGCCTTGGCTCCCGGCCGCTGCCTTCCCGCGGATCTCCATCACCATCCTTGCACGGAACCCGCCGATGAAGCTCATCCCCACCGCCTCTGTGTTCCTGACCGCCTGTGTCCTGTGCGTTGCCGGCTGCGGTAACCAAAACGCCCAGGCCACCGCCCAAGCCCGAGCCGAGTTTGCCAAGGCCCTGGATGCCGTCAGTCAGGCCTATCTCAGCGCCGGCGCGTCCACCGCCACCAGCCCATCGCCCCAAGCCGATGCGAAACTCCGCCTTGAGAAACTGCGGGCCGCGGCGGCAGACCTCGAAAAACTCACCCGTCAGGGCTCGGCCACCCAACAAGTGGCGGCCACACGCCTGCTGGGCGAGGTGTATCAGGCGCTGGCCCGGCTGGACCAGCAGAACGCCCTCAACCGGTGGACCACCGTGCTCAACAAGGCCGGCGGCATCGCGACGCTGGCCCTGGACTACGGGCAGGCCAACTTGCGGGCCCAGGCCATGGCCACCAATCTCCAGCCGGTGCTGCAGCATCTGGCGACCAAAACTCAGGCCGCGCAGGACAACGTCAAGAAGCTGGAAAGTCAGTTGGCCGATGTGCAAGGCCAGATCAAGGACCTGACCCAGGCCCAGGATAAGGCCACCAGCCAGCGCGATACGCTCATGAAGCAGTCCCAGGACCTGCGCGACCAGGCGGCCGCGGCCAAAGGCATGGCTCAGTTCGATCTGATGCAGAAGGCCATCGACCTCGAGAATCAGGCCGCCCAGGCCGATGTCGCCCGCGCCAAGGCCCGCGACGCCCTGCTCTTGGCCCAGGATGAGCAGGCCGGCCTGAATCAGCAGTTGGCCGTGGCCCAACAGGCCGTAACCTCCCTGCAGCAGTACACCCAGACGACGCAACAGGCCCAGCAGGAGGCCAATGCCGCCCGGCACAAGGTCTTGGCCGGGGCGAACAACCCCGATTCAGTCCAGGCCACCGGCCAGGCCCTGGCCGCCCGGGCCGATGAGCTGGCCAAGCTCTACAGCGAATTAGTGGCCCCGGCCTTCCAGAAGGCCCAGGAGGAAGCCGCCCAGGCCGTCAGCAACCTGGAGACCGCCGAGCGTTCCCTGGGTGGAGCCCAGGCTTCCGCCCGGTCTGCGGCGGTGCTGACCACGGCGGCCGCCCAGGTCGCCCAGGCCGACATCAGCGCCAGTTGGCTCTCCATCAACGGCCTGATGCAGGACACGCTCAATATCGCCGCGACGGCCCTGAAAGCCGGCCCGCAGGAAAATGCCGCCCAGGCCCAGACCCTTACCACCGCTCTGACCGCCTTGCAGGGCGAGCAGCAAAAGCTGCTCGCGGCGGCCCAGGGGGCCATCAAAGCGGCGACCGAC
>JAJXSS010000114.1 GCA_021784455.1 Planctomycetota bacterium | reverse complement strand
AACCCGCCCCGTTCACCGAGTCCAGTCCACGCCCCCCGGTGGACCGCTTATCTTGCGCCCGCCTCCCGCCCTGACTCGCCCCTAGCCTTCCAGCCTCCCCGCCCGACTTACCATTCGTCAGCCCTGGGCACAAACCGGAGGGCTTTCTCGTTCTTGCACCGTGAGTTACGATGCTCACGAGACTCGCGGCGGTTCAAACAGCTCGCGGGGGCGACTGGATTGAAAAACCGTGGAGATGACCGACCGTGAGGAAGGTTGTACGTGGACCTACCCGCCACCATCGTGATCGACCAACTGCCCGGACCTGAGCGCGGCAAATGGCCCGCCCTGTATTTCCGCGATGAAGTCGTTTGGTCACCAACTCGCGCACGGTTCGCACTCGCATACTCCATCTGTGAGGCGAGCATGAACAATGAAGTTGGCTGTCTGCTTTGGGGCCGAATGGACGGGACTCGCGGCGTGGTTGAGCGGAATATCACACAGGTGCAGGCCTGTTGTTGGACCTCACCGTGGTGTCATTGGCTTGACGATGAAGTCTTCGTCTTCAAAGCACAGCGGTACAACGGCAAGGTGATCGGCGTTCCGCTGGTCATCGCACATGTGACGGCGGGTTTTCAACTCGTCGCCGGATCAAATGACGCAGCCCAATCGGTTGATCGGGTTCAGGCGTACGACGAAACCTCATGGACCCCGTGGAACGAACGGACACTGCTCAAGATGGTCGAGTCAGTCTCCTGAATGACGGCGTCGATGAAACCAGTGACGAAGGCCGTTGGTTCAAACGAAGGACAATCACCCCGACTTGCAGGGCGCAAGCATACCTTCGGCATTCGTGAGGACTTGGATCAGAAATGCAGATCTGCCTGGTGGTGAGCCCCCGGGAGAATCGCTGGCATCACCCGCGAACGTTCTGAGGATCGGCAAGCTTGTAACTCGTGCTGCGCCCGCGGGCCGGGTTTTGCACCAGGATGCCGCGTTCCAGAAGCTCCCGCACGTCGCGCAGGGCGGTGTCGGTCGAGCACTTGGCGAGTTTGGCGTACTTCGACGTCGAAAGAAACCCTTCAAAACCTTCCAGCATGCGGTTGATCACCTGCCGCTGGCGGTCATTCACGGGCCGAAGATTGATCCGCTGCCACAGTCGGGCTTTCAGAAGCACAGCCTCGAGCGTTTGCCCTGCGTTATCGAGCGCGCGGTCCAGGCAGCCTAAGAACCAGGCTAGCCAGGGCGTGATGTCCAGGCCCCCCCGCTGCGCGGCTTCCAAGGCGCGGTAATAATCCTTGCGCTCGGCCTCGATCTGCGCGGACATGCTGTAAAACCGCTCCTTGGTGCCGTCGGAGCGGGCCAGGGCCATGTCGGCGATGGCACGGGCGATGCGCCCGTTGCCGTCGTCGAAAGGGTGGATGGTCACGAACCACAAGTGCGCCACACCTGCCTGGAGCACCAGGTCAAGCGCTGCCGGCTCGTTGAACCAGTGGATGAACTGTGCCATCTCTGAATCCAGGCGGCTGGCTTCGGGGGCCTCAAAATGCACCCGTTCCCGGCCGATGGGACCGGAAACCACCTGCATCGGCCCCGATTCACGGGTGCGCCAGGCGCCGGCCCGGATGCGGCTCATGCCGCTATGACCGGTGGGGAAGAGCGAAGCGTGCCAGGCGCACAGCCTCTCGGGCGAAAGCGGGGTGTCGAAGGTCCGTGTGGCGTCGAGCATCATCTCGACCACGCCTTCAACGTGGCGGCTGGCGCGGGGCAGGCCACCCGCATCGAGGCCCATTCGTCGCGCGATGGACGACCGCACTTCACCGCGATTGAGCGTCTCCCCCTCAATGGCGGATGAGTCCACCACTTCACGCGTCAGCACCCTGAGACTGGCCTCGGCCTGCAAGTCGAAACCCAGCGAACTCATTTCCCCCAGCAATCGGCCTTGCTTGTGCCGCACCCCCACCAGTGCGCTCAGGAGCGAGGCATCATCCCAGGTCAATTTCGGCCAGCCGGGCCGAGTGTGGATGTAGTCAACGATTTGCCGCATGTTGTGCGGCGATTGTACCCTCTATTCGCCGCAAGTGGGCATCGCCCACCTCTCGGTTCTGCCGCCCAATAGAAGAGGTGGGCGATGTCCACCCTACCTCAGCGCCGAGGCATCGCGCACGCCCAGGTTCAGGAAGATCTGCCGCGTCGCATCCGACCGGTTCAGCGTATAGAAGTGAATCCCCGCCACACCGTGGTCCAGCAGGTCGCGGCACTGCTCGGTGGCCCAGTGGACGCCCACCCGCTTGACTCCCTCGGCATCGGCCCCGCCCGAGGCCGCCCGGTTAATGGCCTTGAGCAGCGAGGCGGGAAACCGCGCGCCGGCCGCCAGGTCGGCCATGCGTTTCATGCCGCTCAGCGCCGTCACCGGCATGATCCCCGCGAGGATCGGCGCCTGGATGCCCGCCAGCTCGCAGCGCTCCCGGAAGTCGTAGAAATCGCGGTTGTCAAAGAAGAGCTGGGTGGTGATCCAGTCCACCCCGGCATCAGTCTTGGCCTTGAGGTATTCCATTTCCAGGAGGCGGTTAGCCGTGGCCGGATGGCCCTCGGGGAACCCCGCCACGCCCACGCCGAAGCCCTTTTCCCGGCCGCCGAAATGCCGCTCGTTGAATCTCTGAATAAAGCGCACCAGATCGACCGCCCGGCGAAAGGCATCGCGGCTGCGGTCGTAATCCGGCCGGTCGCGCGGAGGATCGCCGCCCAGGGCCAGGAGGTTGCTGACCCCCGCCTGGGCATAGCGCTCGAGGATGGCCTGGATCTCCGCTTCCGAGTGGCCGATGCAGGTCAGGTGCGGCACGGCCTCGATGCGCGTCGAGCGCTTGATGCGCACCACCAGGTCGTGCGTCAGCTCCCGCGTCGAGCCCCCGGCGCCGTAGGTCACGGACACAAACGAAGGCTTCAGTGGTTCCAGTTCGGCGATGGCGGTGTACAGGTGTTCGGCCGCCTCGGCCGAGCGCGGCGGGAAGAACTCGAACGAGAAGGTGACTCGTTCCCTGGCTATGAGGTCGCGGATGTGCATGGCAGTAGTGTAGTCTGGGCAAACGCAGTTGGCTGACCTGCCGACGGATGGTGCCATCGGCAGCGGGGGCATGCCCCCTGCGCCGCATCGGGTTCAAGGGCAATTGTTCAGGCATCGAGCCGCCACGTGGGCCACCAGCGGCGTGATGAATTTGGCGAAAGTCAGTTCGGGGTGTGGCTGGGTGTAGGTACCGGTGGTCGAGGAAGCGGCGGTGGATAGGAGAAAGCACGTTCCATCATAGAGACGTTCGCGGAGGAGCTTTTCAATGAGGATCGCATAGCGTTTCTGGTAGGACGCTCCCTCATATTCCGGGAAGACCGGGAAGTGCGGGGCGGCGACTTTGACCGGTGTCCGCGAGCGATCGCAGTCTTCGAGCAGCATGAGATAGCCCAGGAACGGGCGGGCCGAAGGCCTGAAGGCACCTTCCCGGTAGGCCGCCCAGAGGTCGGTGGCGCTGCCCAGGGCCTCTTCGGTGCGGTTGTTGAAGTTGTTGCCGAAGGATGGCCCGATCTGTGACTTGAATTCGAGGGCCGCCAGCAGTTCCCCGCCGTGTACGACCAGGAGGTCCCATTGCTTTTCCGCACGGAACCAGCCGGGCAATTCGATGCAGGTGTCGGTGGCGATGGAGGCTTCAGGCACCCTGGCGGCGATCAGCCGATCCCGAACAACACGAACGAAACCGTCCATCTGCTTGCCGCCGGTAACGGCGCCGCGGGCACCACGGTCGCGATCCGGCGCGGCTCCTTGGCGCGTTGCCTGGCTCTGACGCGTGCGCCAGAAGTGCCGCACGGCCTGTCTCAGGTCCTCATCAAGGTCTGGCATGGTGGTGCACCCGGGTGGTTGGCGCCGTCGAAAAGTAGAGATCGGCCCCGTGGTCTGCAATGCGCGTCCGGGCCAACTGGAAGTAGCGGTCATCGAGTTCGATGCCGATGCTGTTGCGGCCCCATTGGGCGCAGGCCAGACTGGTTGTTCCCGTACCCATAAAAGGGTCGAGGACCGTGTCGCCCACGAAAGAAAACATGCGCACCAGACGCTCGGCGAACTCCACCGGATAGGGCGCGGGGTGCTGGGGGTTCGAAGTGCCACGGAGATCAGACCAGATCTGCCGAAACCAGACTTGGTAATTGCTGGCGCTGATGATGCTCAAGAGGCGATCGACTTTGGAGGGGCTGCGATAGCCTCCGGGCTTGCGCTGCATCAGGACATACTCGATGTCGTTCTTGATGACCGCGTTGGGCTCGTAGGGCTTGCCGAGGAAGCCTCCACCTCCGGAAACCTCGTACTTCGCATTGGCGATCTTGTGCCAGATGATCGGTGCCAGGTTGTCGAAGCCTATGTCCTTGCAGTGTTCCTGAATGGTGGCGTGCAGAGGCACGACGGTATGGCGACCGTTGTTCTTCCGGCGGGACAGACAGACATCGCCGACGTTGATAATCAGCCGGCCCCCCGGCACCAGGGCCCGGTGACAGTTGCGCCAGACCTCGTCCAGACCTGCGATGAAGGCCTCGTAGTCATCGATGTGGCCCATCTGGCCCTCGTGCTCGTGATAGCGTTTGAGCGTCCAGTAGGGGGGGGATGTAACCACCAGGTGAACCGAGTTCTCCTGGAGAGTTGAGGCTGCCCGGGCATCGCCATGGATTAAGTCGTGGGTCGTGTGGCGGCCCCGGACGATCCCTTCAATGCGATGGATCGCACGTTCATCCCGGGCCAGGCGGGGGATCAGGTTATCCAGTTCTCCATCGGCCAGCAGGCCGGACAAAAACGCCTGATCTTCGGCGGCGAATTCGGTTGTCGGCAAGGCCACGTGCATCCGTGAAGTGTACCACGTTCACAACGGACATCGGGGCGTTCGGAGCCGCGCCAAGCAGGAGGTTTACTCGAATTCGTTGATCCGGTCGATCATCCGCCGCAGCCGGCCGTAGGCCCGGCGGGTGTAGGCAAAACGCAGACGCGGCAGTCCGGGGGCGTCCGTTTCCTCCACCAGGGCCGGGCCCTGGGTGATGCGGCCCTCGGCCACCAGGTCTTTGAACTCCCCGTTGAGCAGTTCCAGTTGCCGCGGGCTCACGGGATGGTTCAGACGCAGCACCAGGTCATCCTTCACGAAACGCTGCGAGTGATAGTTGCGGTAGAAGGCCAGAATATGTTCCACGGCTTTCCGGGGGTCATCGGTGATGAAGTAAAGATTCAGGTCCTCCGGGCTGATGAAGCCCGGGTCCAGGAGGTGCCGGCGCACGTACTCGTTCCAGTAATACCAGTAGGCTCCGCCCGGCTCGTCCACCATCACGATGGGCACAATCGGGGCCTTGCCCGTCTGCACCATGGTCAGCGTCTCAAAACCCTCATCGTGCGTGCCGAATCCTCCGGGGAACAGGGCCACGGCCTTGGCATGCCACAGGAAGATCAGCTTGCGGGTGAAGAAATAGCGGAAGGTAATCAGCTTGGGATCACCTTCGATGAATTTATTGGCGTTGGTCTCAAAAGGCAGGCGAATGGACACGCCGAACGACGCCTCCCGCCCCGCGCCCCCGTGCCCCGCCGCCATGATGCCGTCGCCGGCCCCGGTGATGACCATCCAGCCGCTCTTCGACAGACGCCGGGCGAAGTCCAGCGCCGCCTTGTACTGGGGGTGGCTTTCCGGGGTGCGCGCCGAGCCGAAGATGGAGATCTTGGGGACCTCGCGGTACTTGCGAAACACCTTCATGGCGTAGCGCAGCTCCTTCAGGCTGCGGGCCACGAGTTTCAGTTCCCCCTCGTCCGCCTTGTCGGTCAATAGCTTCAGCGAGGTCAGCAGCATCTCCTCGACCAGTTCTCCGGCCGGATTCTGGGGATCGCTGCCGAACGCGCGGATGCACGCCTCCAGATGCGGAGCCAGGTCGGGCTTGATGCGGCGGACGGGAGCGGGGCGTTTAATCATGGTCACATTTCATAGCCGCCAAGACGCCCGGGGCGCCCAGGTCAGGGTAAAAGCTGAAGGTGTATCGGATCGCTGAGACGGAGACAGGCTCCAAGCCTCATGGCTCCAGCAGAGCCACATCCTGCCGGCCTGCATAGCCCGCCTCCAGTTCGTGCCAGGCCGTGATGCGCGACTCCCCACGCTTCCAGCACAGACAAACCTCCCGGCCCTCGTGGATGGCGGGAAAGTCCACCAGCCCGATTTCAAAGTCCTTCAGGTCCACCCCCACCAGTTTCAACTCGTCCACCAGATCGTTGAGCCGGTCCATGATGCGTTCGTAGTCGGCCCGCAACGATTCCGGCGTGTCTTCCGGGTGCGGCCGCTCCAGCCGGCGACGGATTTCCATGGCCCCGCGGTAGTCGGTATCAATATCATGCACCACCCGCTCCACATAGGGCAGCGCGCGGTTGGCTTCGGCCAGGTTGAAATACTTGCGCCCCTTGCGGGGCGGATGGGCGGTGGCGGTGGAGGTGGGTTCGGGAGGCATGGGGCAAATCCTGAATGATCGGTACGGGATTATTGGATGGAACCGGGCTAAGTCAATGCGTTTCTCATTTCCGGGCGGGGCCACGCGTCCGCACCCCGGGGCGCACCTGCAGCGCCGCTACCACTGGTATCGGTCTGAAGCGCATGCCAAGTTCGGAAAACCATCGGACTGGGTGGGAAGGCCTTTGCGGGCCATCGCGGGCATCGTTCTCACCACCCACAGTTACCGGCCGCGCGGCAGCTTAATCAGCGTAAGTCCACACCGTCACCTCCAGGTAATGCACTCCCCAGGCCATGGCCTGGGCGTGCGTCGGCATCAGGATGTCGAGGTGATTCCCCTTCACCTGGCTCCCGCGATCCAGCACGGGCACGGCCCGTCCGTGGGCGTAACCGGGAATGGACACCAGGCTCCAGAATGGCAGTACGTGCGTATCCGCCGCCACCAGGTCCATCCCGTTGGTGTACACGCTCATCCCCGAGGCCGTGATGCCATGTGCCCGGCTGCCGCAGCAGAGGCGGCAAGGGCAGTACGCCGTGACTTTCATGCGGATCGTCCGCACCGGCCGAAGCACCCGCCCGTTGAATATCATGGGGTGAACGGCCCAGGCGGGGGCCTGGGGTGGGGGGGCGGCGGCCGCGGAATCCGGCGTGATACGGGCCGCGTTGTGCACCGATTCCACCAGCAGGGGCGTGGCCTGGAAAATGGGCTCGGCGATCCGCGCCGGCCGGGCCTGGGCCCCCCGCGTGCCTTCGCGGGCCAGGGCTGCCCCCAGCATCAGCAGGGAAAGCATCGCTCCGGACGCCAGGATCAAAACGCTGGGGTTGTGTCGGCGGAGCAGACGAATCCGCGGCCGTGAAGTGGCAGGGAGCGGGGCCTGGGCTTGGCGCGGCATGACAGCGACTCCAGTAGTGCCCGCACGGGTCATTCCGCGGGCGAGGGGCCGTCGCTGCCTGCGACTGTAGCGCGTAAAACCGGCGCGCCCTGCACGTCGGGCCATCCTTGGCCAAGCCATCGAGGCGGTGGGCAATATAACTCATTGGGGACCTCGCCGCCAAGGGTTCTACGCCGCCGTTGAAGGCTGGTTCAGCCGTCCCCGGCCGGCGGCAGGGTCGGATGCCCCGTCATGGGTTGGCTGGAGGGTCTCCCAAGGATCGGTACCGGCCGGCGATACCTCCGGCTTCGGGGGAACCCAAGGGGGCAGATCTAATCCCGCTTGGCTACGGCAATTCGTTGTACCTGGTCGGCCGCGTGCCAGATGCCTTTGCTGAACGGCCGGTGCACCGGCCGCAGGCATACGAAGCTGGTGCGGTCGGATTCCATGACGATGTCCGTCACCTTGGCGGTGATATTGCCGCTGAGGGTCGCTACCGTGTCACCTTTCCGCAATTCCCGGCCATCGACATCCATAGTCTTGTTCAATTTACGGGTGGGCAAGAGCCAACTCCTTTCCGGATCGCGACATGTTCCAATTCGATTATAGGTGGCCCGTTGCTGCCGCCGCCGGGGAAGGTGAGTTTTTTGTGCTGAAATCTTGGCCCTCGCTCGCCTTTCGTTGGAGCGCCGATACAATCGATAATCCCGCCTTGCAAGGGTTGGAGTTTCACCATCAGCCCATTGACTGTGCAACGGAATCATGCCCGGCACCTGCGGGCACGCCTGCGGCAGGCCGCTTTTACGCACGCCCCTCTGTGGGTCACGCGCGGGCGGGCGGCCCGGAGCAAATCCGTCCAGGCCATTCACTTGGCCCGGCACGATGTGCCGCTGGAGCACCTTCCCCCGGAACTGGACGGGATGAGGGTTACGCACCTCTCGGATCTGCATGTCGGGCCGGTCTTGGCCCCCAAAGACCTGCCACGTATTGTGGCCCTGGCCAACCAACTCGATGGCGATCTGGTGGCCGTCACCGGCGATTTTGTGGACCTTTCCCTGACGGTTCTGGAACCCGTGATCCACGCCCTCCAGCAGTTGCGGGCCCCGCTGGGGGTATGGCTGGTGCCGGGGAACCACGATTACCTGGATGATGGCCCGGAACTGATCCGTCGCTTCCAGAAAGCGGGGCTGAACCTGCTGCTGAACCGGGCTGAAAGCATCAAGGCCCGCGGTGCCCCGGTGCTGGTGGCGGGGGTGGATTTCCCCCACAAGAAAAAGCAACTGGGCAGCCATCTGGTCCGGGCCTTCCATCGCGCCCCCCGCCGGCCGGAGAGTGCCTTACGCCTGCTGCTGTCGCACCATCCGGATGCCTTCGACTGGGCCGGCCGCCACGATGTGGATCTGACCCTCTCGGGCCACACCCACGGCGGGCAACTGGTGCTGGCCCGCACCGGCGGCAAACGCGGCTCCATTGGCTTGGGCAGCCTGGGTTTCAAGTACCCCCACGGCCTCTATCGCCGGGATCGCCATTTTCTGTACGTGACTTCCGGGGTGGGCTCCTGGTTCCCCCTGCGAGTCCAGTGCCCCGCCGAGATCGCCTCGCTGACCCTGCGCCGCCGCGCGGCCTGAGGGCGGCTGTCACGACCGCCCCCCCCATCGTCACGGATCGAACAGTTCCTGTGGCCTATCCGGCATCAGTTGGCACGGCCGGGGCGGCTGCCAGCGGTTGACCGCAATCGGGGCATTGGTTGGATTGCGCGGCGTAAAGGAGATAGCCGCACTTGGGGCAGCGGGGCTGTTGGACGCTGACGCGGATGATCAGGCCGCACCTCTGGCAGCGATCTTCGCCCAGGGCGATACGGTTCTTGCGCCGGCAGCGCGGGCAGGCGACGGTGATGTTGGTGAAGACCGGAGCTTCGGCCCGCAGGTCCAGGGCGGGAAGTTGGTTCAGCCGCAGCAGGATCACCGTGGCCATCACGCCGCAGGTGGCCGCGATTCCGCAGGCGAGCGTCAGGCGGGGCACAAGATCCAACTGCACGAAGACATCCTGCTTGAGGTAAGTGGTCAGGACGGTCAGGGCGGCGGCGGCGATGAGGGCGGCCACGGTGAGCCGGCGCACGGCCAGCGTGGCTCCGGCCGCGGTGGGGATGCACAGCGGGTTGGCGATGCTGATGGCCACGGCCACGGCGGTCACGGCGACGAAGAGGGTTTCATGGTGGGCAGGCACCAGCCAGATACTGCCCAGGGCCATGGTGACGCCGAGTACTGCGGCCGCCACGCCCAGCCAGCGGATGGTGCTCGACAGTGTCAGCCGCAGGCCAACGGTGCAGCCGGCCGCCAGGGCTCCGAAGGCCCCCAGGACCAGGCCGGTTTCGGCCCAGTGCTCCTCTGGGAATGGGAACCGTTGCCACACAAGGTCGCCCCAGATGGCCACACCCCACGCCATCAAGGTGAGTCCCGCCGAAACGGCCGCAATCCAACCCGCCAGGCTGGTCAGGGATGTTGCCAGACCGCGCAGGCTGATCGCGGCCATCAGACCCGTGGGCAGAAGGGCCACCGCGGTCAGCAGAAATCGGATTTGCACATCGTGGGTACTCAGCCCCGGATTCCAGGCTTCCAACTGGTGCCACCAGATGGAGGCGAGAATCAGGAGGTACTGCCCCAGCAGTAATAACACGCTCAGGATTCCGGCCCGTCGCCAGCTCTTGTTGCGTGCCAGGGCCGACAGCGGGATCAACAAGCCGGCGGCGGCGGCGGTGAGCAGGGCCGATCCCACCATGCAACTGCCCACATCCGAGGCGGCGATGAGCACACTGACGATGCCGAGGATCGCCGCCACGGCCAGAGAGGCGAGCGTGACCTGGAGGAGGAAGTTACGCGACAACAAGGTTCATCTCCCCAGAGGTGGGAATTC
>JAJXSS010000113.1 GCA_021784455.1 Planctomycetota bacterium | reverse complement strand
TGGTCAGCAAAAGGCCGAAGTGCAGTTCTCGGTGACGCCCACAGCCCAGGCCCCCGACCGTGTTACCGTGCATGGCTACCAGGTGGTCGCTGAACCACTGCCGGACGAACGGGTGACCGAGAACAACCGGCGCTGGGTGTTCCTCCAGGTGAGCCGGCAGAAGATGAAGATCGCCTTATTCGAGGGGCAGCCCTACTGGGACACGCGGTTCCTGGCCAACCCCCTGCGCCAGGATGCCCAGGCGGATTTGTGGACGTACGATGGTCTGGGCAGCCGGCGTCTGATCATTACCCGGCCGCAGTCACCGCCGGCGGACGACCCGGCCCAGGCCGCCCTGGCCACCGATCCGGCCACCTGGTCGCAGCAGACGCTGGACCAGTTTGACCTGGTGCTTCTGGGCAAGGGCGCCGAACGTTTCTTCCCCGGCGACCGGGCCCGGCTTCTGGTGCACTTTGTCCGCGACCGCGGCGGGGCCCTGGTCCTGACGCGGGGGGAGCCGTTTGATCAAACGAATCCTCAGGGCCGCTCCGCCCAGGCCGTGCTGGAGCCGCTGAGCCCGGTGAACTGGGGCCGGGGCGTGGTGGGGGCGATGAAGCTCAACGTGACGCCGCAGGGGCGGGCCAGCCCGCTGCTGCGCTTCGGTGAAGTGGGGGGCATCGATACCGTTCTGACGCACCTGCCGGAAATGATCGCCGCCACCCGCATCCAGGCGGAGCGGGCCGCCTCGATCGTGCTGCTTAACCAGGCAAGTGCCGGCGCAGCGGCGGCACCCATGGCGGCCATGGCCTACCAGAACGCCGGGAAGGGGCGGGTGCTGGCGATCCTTTCCGATGGCCTGTGGCGCTGGGCCTTTTTGCCCACCCAACTCAAGGCCTATGACAGCGTCTACCAGATGTTCTGGGCCCGCGCCATCCGTTGGCTGGTGCTGGGGTCGGAGTTCCTGCCCGGCCAGAGGGTGGCCCTGACCCTGGACCATCTGGCTGTGGAACCCGGCCAGGCGGTGCAGGCCCTGGTCACCACACGCTACATGGAACCGGGGGGCTTGCAGGCCCGGCTGCAGGTTAAGCAGCCCGATGGCTCAACCCAGGTGCTGGGGCTGTCGGCGGCCGGGACGGATGCGCTGCGCTACGAGGCCACGCTGCACCCCACGCAGCCGGGCTTGTACCAGATCACGCTTTCCAGCCCCACGGGTGCGTGGGAGACCGCCACAGCCCACCTGGCAGTGTACGATCAGACAGTGGAGAAGCTGGATGCCTCGGCCCGGCCGCAGGTTCTAGCCCAGATGGCCCGGGCCACCGGCGGGGCCTGCCTGGGCCTGGGCGACCGGGGGGCGTTCGCCCAGCGCGTGAACTCGTTGCAGATCGCGCGCCAGGCGGATCGCACGCCGCACTACGTGTTTGACCGGCCGGGAGTCTTCGCCCTCCTGGCCGGGTGCCTGTTCCTGGAATGGTTCCTGCGCCGGCGCTGGGGGCTGGGGTAAAGGGCCGAAAAGGCTTCGCCATGAACGCAACCAGCACTACAGACCTGCGCGAGCTGATCGCCCGATTCCGCCGCCGCCGGCGCGGGCTGGAACGCTTGGCGCGCCTGGGGCGGGGCGTATGGCAGTGGGCGGCAGCTCTGTTGGCACTGCTGCTTATCGATGCTCTGCTGCCTTGGCCTCCGGAATTGCGGCTGGCGGGTCTGATCGGGCTGGGGCTGCTGGCGGCCGGGCTCCTGTATCGGCTGCACTTGCGGAACCAGCCGCGTGAGCTGGCCCAACTGGAAGAAGCCCGGCGGCTGGAAGAAGGCCTGGACCTGAAACGCAACGAACTGGTCAACGCCCTGTGTCTGGAAGATGTGGCCCGGCAGCCGGAGCTCGCCTTGAGCCCGGAACTGGCCCGGCGAGCCATCGGCCGGGGGCACAAGCTCATTGCGCGGGTGGAACCGGCCGAGGTGGTTCGCGCCCGGCACATCCTGCGGCTATGGGGGCCGCTCTTGGCGGTGGGGCTGGCCTGGCTGGTCGTGGGCTTATTCCAGCCTGATCTGATCAGTGGGGGGCTGGCCCGGTTTTTTGATCCCTGGGGGGATCACCCGCCGTTTTCCCTGACCAAGCTGGCCTTGCGGGTGTTGCCGGCCCGGCCGGAAATGGGGCAGGATGCGGTGGTGGAGGTGCATGCCGGCGGACTGGTGCCCGCCCAGGCGACGCTGGTGACCTATGACCAGGCCGGCCGACCGCAGTGGCGCTGGCCGATGGCCCGCGAAGGCCAAAGTACGTTTACGCGGCGGCTCCAGGCTTTGAGGCAGCCGGTAACGCTGCGCATCGAGTCGGGCGGCACGTGGACTCGCAAGGTCACGGTGGTCCCGGTGCCGCCACCGCTGACGCAGGAGACGCCGCCGTCGGCCCCGGCCTCACAGGAGGCCGCTGTCACCCAGCCCGCCCAGAACGCGGCAGCGGTCGCTTCCGACCAGGCCCTCATGGCCCAACTGGCAGAAGCCGCGCGGCAGATGGCGGCCCAGGCCCGCCTGATTCAGGGGCGGATGGAAGGGCTCGACCCCCAGGCTCCGCCCCCGGCGTGGCTTAAGCCCTTGCTGAAGAATCTGGATGCCCAACTGGCGGCCTTTAATGCCCAGTGTGACGCCGTGGCCCGGCACCTGGGGGCTCAGCAGGACTTGAGCCCCGAATTGCGCCAAGCGCTGAGTCAGTGCCAGGCGGCCCTGGATAAACTGGCCTGCCGCCGGCTCGGCACCCGGCCGGAGCAGGGCACGGGCTTGGCCGCTGGTTCCGGCGCTATGGCCACAGGCACCACCGGTTGGCTGGGCCATCTGGTCCTGGCGGCCGAGCAGGATGCCCGCACGCTCCAAGGTCGCGCCGATGAACTGGCGCGGCTGAGGCAGCAATCGCCGGTGGCCGCGCAAGGCGGAACCAGGCCTGCGAATCTGCCTCCATCTGTGCGCGCCCAGGGCACCACGGTCGAATCCGTCGGTGCCGGTCGGCAGACCCCGCAGGTGGAGGCTTTGATGATGAAGGTGCCTCCGCAGTACCGTGATCTGGTGGGAGCCTACTTTGACCGCTTGAACGAGGAAGGGTCGCAGCCATGAAAAAAGCACACGCGATGGCCTTGTCGATCGCGGTGGTCCTGGGGAGCCTGTGGGGCGGCAGTTGGCTGCTGATGGCGACCGCGGCCCCGCCGACGACGCAGCCGGCGGCGGCGGATAAGGCGGCCCACGAAGGGGTGGTGTCTGTCGGCCGGCTGTCCTACGCGGGCGGCCGGATCGGCAAGTGCTTTGCCGCGGAGTTTCTTGAGGCCCTGGCCAACGAAACCCACATCAGACTGCAGCGCACGTTCGTGCCGGTGCCCATGGGCAGCGAGGCACTGTTCCAGTTTCCCTTTGTGGTCATGACAGGCAACGGATCGTTCACCCTCAGCCCGGCCGAGCGGGCGAATCTCAAGGCCTACCTGAATCGCGGGGGGTTCCTGCTGGCCTCGGCGGGCTGCTCCGACCTGGCCTGGGCCCAGAGCTTCCGGACCGAAATCGCCAAGGTCTTGCCGGATGCAAAACTTCAGAAGCTCTCCCTGCAGCACCCGATCTTTAAGAGCGGGCCATTTGTGGTGAATGCCATTCTCACCAGCCGTGATACGGCCGAACCGGCGATCTACGGCCTGGAGGTGGGCAGCCGCCTGGCTGTGGTATTCTCGCCGGTGGGGCTGAACGACACGGCCAATGCCGGGGGCGGCTGCTGCTGCTGCGGCGGTAACGAAGTGCGCAACGCCCGCGACATCAACGCCGATATCCTGGCCTATGCGCTGACCCATTAGCGACCTCGGGGGCGCGCTTCCGGGTGTTGATGGCCAGGGCGAACGCGGATACCTATGGCCACGCGCGGTAAGACCCGAAACCCGAAACCCGAGACGAACCCGGATGAATCAACCTGATTGCGTGATCTTCGACTTTGGCGGCGTGCTGGTGGACTGGGACCCGCGGCATCTGTTCCGCAAGATGTTTGATGGAGATCGGGCCGGCATGGAGCACTTCCTGGGCCACGTGTGTACCAACGACTGGCACATCCGCCACGATGCGGGGGAGCGCTATCGCGACACGGTGCCCGTGCTGGTGGGACAATTCCCGCAGTATGAGCGGTACATCCGGGCCTTCGATGAGCGCTGGGGTGAAATGGTGGCCGGCGACTTTCCCGAAACCGTAGCCGTGTTGCGTGATCTCCACGGCCGCGGGGTGCCGCTGTACGCCCTGACCAACTGGCCGGGGGAGAAATACGAAATCCTGACCGGCCGGTTTGACTGGATCGGCTGTTTCCGGGGGGTGCTGGTGTCGGGCGAGGTGATGCTCAAGAAGCCCGATGCCCGGATCTTTCATCTGCTGCTGGAGCGATTTCAGATCGACCCTCGGAAAGCGATCTACATTGACGATGTACGAGCCAATGTTGACGCGGCGAGGGGGGTGGGGCTGGATGCGGTGCGGTTCACCACGGCGGAAGATTTGCGCAGGGCATTGGCTCAGCGCGGGTTGTGAAACTTCACCGCAGGTGGCAGTTGCGGCAGAAGGTGGTGGTCTGGGCGGCACCGGGCTCGGCGTACGGCCAGCGCAGGTAGCCATCGGCCTGCTGGGCCGAGCTGTGCGGATCGTGGCAGGAGGTGCACTGCATCTCGCCGCGGCCATCCAAGACGCCCTTGGGCAGGGTGGTGGGATCGACCAAGGCCCCGTCGGCCGAGGCCAGCGTCTTGTCGTAGACGAAGGAGATGGGGTGGCTGTTGGCCAGGTCGCCCATGGCTTTGTCGGGGCCAAAGACGTGCGTGCTGGTCACCAGGGAATAGCTGCCATCGTGGCACGACAGGCACAGCACGCTGGCCCCATCGGGGGCGTGGAAGGTGGCTTTGGCGGTGGGGCTGGAGTAGTAGCTGGTGAGCGTGGTGCTGGTGTGCACCGGGTTCCACAGGGGGACCTGGGTCTGGTCGCCGGCCGAGCCGTGCGGCACATGGCACTGGATGCAGCCCTGGTCGGAGTGGAAGGCCAGGGCGGGAGGGGCGGCGATTGCCACCACCAGCCCCAGCAGGCCGGCGGTGCTCAGGGCGAAGATGGATGCGGCGCGGCGGTTCATGGCAGGGAAAGTCATCGCTCTCGAAAAAGGCGGCGTTGCCGGTCAGGGTCAACGCCGCCGTGGCCGGTTCGACTCGGACAGGCGTTAGAGAGACTCAAACGCCTGTCAGAGGTGGACTAACGAACGTGGCAGTGACGGCAGAAGGCCGCAGTGGTCTTGCTGCCGGTGCTGTTGATGTTGTCGTACGTCCAACGCAACCGATAGTCGGTCGTCGAGTTGTCAGTGGTGTTGACGATCGGCGCGGCTTCCGAGCTATGCGGATCGTGGCAGGAGGTGCACTGCATCTCGCCATTGCCATCCAGGATGCCTCTGGTCAGCGTGGAGGGATCCACGAGTTCGTGGCTGCCATCAGAGGCGATGGCGGCCGCGTACAGGGTGGCATCGTATTTGAACGAGATCGGGTGGGTCTGGGTCAGAGCGCCCATGCCACCCGAGGGGCCGAAAGTGTGGTCGGTGGTCACGTGCGAGTAGCTGCCATCATGGCAGGACAGGCACAGGACGCTGGCGCCGGTAGGAGCGCCAAACGTTTCGCCGTGGCTGAATCCACCCTTGTCGTTGAAGTAGCCCGTGAGGCTGGTTGATGTCTGCGCCGGGTTCCACAACGGAACCTGGGTTTGGTCACCGGCCGAGCCGTGGGGCACGTGGCAGCTTACGCAGCCGTAATCAGAGTGAGGGCTGGCAAGAGCCTTGTTGGCTCCGGCCAAGCTCACCAAGCCGGCGGTGGCGACCGCCAGACCGGTTAAAAAGAGGCGTTTGCGGGTCATTTTCTAACTCCTTTAGTGAAACGGATGGTTGATTCCTGGCTGGCGTCCCGTCCACGTTGAACCGGCCTGAAGCGCCAGAGGACTAGCGTACCTTTTGCAAGCAGCGTGCCGATTCGTGGGGCGGATGTGATTCGGGGGGGCGAGGCGCCAGACTTCGTCAAATGGCTTACAGAAGCGTCATTTAGGGTAATTGGGCGAACGCGCAGAGTGGCTGGGGAAGATAGGTAAAAAGGGCCCGTCTCCGGCGGCATCCCCAATGTGAGAAAGCGGGGGAAAACGTTCTCCCAACCCTTGGAGAAGGGGGGGATGACGGGCGGGACCCTGTCGGCAGGGATTGCTGGTCAGGTCTTTTTTATGCTGCGGAATTCACATGTTGTGGCACTGGCGGCAGAATTGAGTGGTGGTCGAGGGCTGGCGGTCATCGTAGGGCCAGCGCAGGTAGTGGGCATTGCCGCTGGTGCCATGGACATCATGGCAGGAGGTGCACTGCATCTTGCCGTTGGCATCCAGCACGCCCGGGGGCAGGCTGCTCGGATCAACCAGATGGCCATCCTGCGCCGCCAGGGCCGAATCGTAAACGAAGGAAACAGGATGGGAAGCCGCCAGGGAGCCCATTTTCGATCCGACTCCGAAACTGTGCTCCGGCGACACCTGGGCATCCGTGCCATCGTGGCAAGACAGGCAAAGCTGACTGCTGCCATCGGGCGGGGAAACCTGAGCTTGGAGTGTGGGGCTGCGGTACACATCAAGGGACGAAACAGCGGTGGGGTTCCACGCGGGCACGGAGCGTACATCGGCCTGAGTCCCCCGGCCGACGTGACACACGGCACAGCTCAAACCCGCGTGGCCGCCGTGTCCACCCAGAGTGGAGCCGCGAAGGTTGGTGCCCAGAGTGACCAAGACCAAAGCCATCGTAACAAGCAACGCGAAGGGCCATGGCCGGGACTGATGCATGAATGCCTCCAGCAGTTCGTGGGATTGATGGATTAGGCCATCGGTTGACTCGCGACGGAGCCTGAGGTTGGGCATTATCCGAGCGAGGAAATGCAGGCGTGCGATGCCGGTACAGACGGCACAGGCAGCACCGCCCGACGAGGTCTGAGTCGGAATGCTTACCGATAGCTGGACGAGCCGATCCGAGCCCCTCTCAGATGTGAGACCGCGAGGCGGTTTGCGGGCGGGCCGAGGCCTGCTCACGCCGATGTAAGATGTTACAATTCATGTTCTTGCGCCGATGGTGGTGCGCTCGCTGGAGTGTGGTACGGGATATGCCATTCCTTTTAGCGGCCCTGGATGCGCACAGGCTTTGGCCTGGATTAAACGGGGCTGAGAAGCCATGAAAAGCAAACTGATCATCGCGGGACTGATCCTGGCCGCCACCGTGAGCTACCTGGTTTATGCCGGAGTCAGTCAAGGCTGGGTGTATTACCTGGAAGTGGACGCCTACCTGGCCAAACCTGAATATCGCGGCCAGACGGTGCGGCTATGCGGCCGGGTGGGCGCGCAGGGGCTGGTGCGTGATGCGGCGGGCCTGACGGCCAGGTTCAACCTGCTGGGTAAGACGCACGAGATTCCCGTGGTGTACCACGGGGTGGTGCCGGACATGTTCAAGCCGGGCTGCGAGGTGGTGGTGGAAGGCAAACAGGATAAGGCCGGCGTTTTCCAGTCCACCATGATGCTGACCAAGTGTGCCAGCAAGTATGAAACGGAAGATCACGCCAAACGGCTGGGGCAGCGTCCATGATGATAGATGTGGGCAATTTCGCTTTGGCCGGGGCCATGCTGGTAGCGGCCGCGTCGGCGCTGGCGGCCGTGCACGGCGCGGTCAACGGTGTGCCTGCGGCCGTGCGGCTGGCGCGGTGGCTGCTGGGGGGCTTCCTGGCACTCATCAGCCTGTCCAGCGCGGCCTTGATCGACGCTCTGGTACACAGCAATTTCCAGGTGGCCTACGTGGCCAACTATACCGAACGGGCCTTGCCGGTGGGCTATAAGATTGCCGCCTTCTGGGCCGGGCAATCCGGGTCGCTCCTGCTGTGGGCGTGGCTGTTGGGAGTGGTATCCACGCTGGCAGCGGTGCTGTGGCGCCGGCGGCAGGATGCGGCCTATCCCTGGGCCCTGGCGACGCTGGCGGCGGTGTGTGCGTTCTTCGGGGCGCTGATGCTGTTTGCGGCCAATCCCTTTGTGCTCAGTGTGCGGCCGGTGGCCGATGGCCAGGGGCTGAACCCCCTGCTGCAGAATTCGGGCATGATCGCCCATCCCCCGGTGTTATTCGCGGGCTACGCGGCGTTCACGGTGCCGTTTGCCGCCCTGATCGGGGCGCTGATGACGGGCCAGAAAGATGATGAGTGGGTGCAGCCGGTGCGGCGCTGGGTTCTGGCGGCGTGGCTGCTCCTGGGTGTGGGCATCCTGCTGGGGGCCAACTGGGCCTATACGGAACTGGGCTGGGGCGGCTACTGGGCGTGGGACCCGGTGGAGAACGCTTCCCTCTTGCCGTGGCTGACAGCTACGGGCCTCATCCACTCATTGGTGGTGCAGCGCCGCAGCGGGATTTTCCGCGGGTGGAATGCGGGCCTCATCGCCGGGACGTTTCTTCTGTGCATCTTTGGCACCTACCTGACGCGCAGCGGCGTGATTCAGTCCGTGCACGCTTTCGAGGCGTCGAGCATCGGCACCTTCTTCCTGGTCTTCCTGGGCTGCGGGGTGCTCTTGAGCCTGGGCCTGATCATCTGGCGACGGAATCTGCTCAAACCGGCGCAGCCGCTGGACAGCCTGCTGTCGCGTGATGGGGCCTTCCTGATCGCCAATGTGCTCTTGACCCTGATCATGGTGGTGACCATGGTGGGGACGATCTTTCCCATCATCAGCCGGGTGATGACCAGCCATCCCATGGAGGTCAAGACCAACTTCTACAACACGGTGGTGGCGCCGCTGGCCATGGTGGTGGTGGCGCTGATGGCGGTGGGGCCGCTCTTGAGTGGTGGCCGGCATGCCGCCGCCGACCTGAGGCGGCGGCTGATGCTGCCGGCGGCGGCGGCGGTGGCGGCCGTGCTGGTGGCGGTGGTCGCCATGGCCTGGCGCGAGGCGTGGTCGGTGGTGACGCTGGCCATTGTGGTGCTGACGGTGGGGGCGATTCTTCAGGAACTCATCCGCGGGGTGCGGGCACGCATGGCCGATAGCCAAGAAAACGCGGCGACGGCCCTGCTGCGGCTGGTGGATGGCAATCATCGCCGCTACGGGGCCCAGATGGCCCACCTGGGGATCGCGATGCTGGTGGCCGGCGTTGTCGGATCGAGCGTGTTCGGGCAGAAGCATGATCTGGCCCTGACGCGCGGACAGGAGGCGGAGGTGGCGGGCCTGACGTTTACGCTGCGGGATCTGAATCAGACGCGGCACGAGAACTACAGTGCGGTCGAGGCTAACCTGATGGTGACGCAAAAAGACGGCCGGACCGCCATGCTCAAGCCGCAGGTGCGGTATTACGACAAATTCGAGCAGCCGGCCTCGGAGGTAGCGCTGGATTCGACGCTGCGGCGGGATATTTACGTCACGCTGGCGGGCTGGAAGGACGAGGGCCATTCGGCCACGTTCCAGGTGATTGTCAATCCGCTGGTGGCCTGGATCTGGCTGGGCGGGCTGGTGGTCACGCTGGGCGGTATTTTCGCCATGCTGCCGACGCTGGCGGTAGTCCCGGCGGTCCAGCCGGGGGGCGCGGGGCTGGACCTGGCGGGTAATCCTCAGCCCAGTGGAGGGGCAGCGCGTTAGACAGTTGAGCGAAGAGAACTCAATGCGATGGAGACGCCATTATGAAGCGACGGATCTGGAGTGTTGTGGCCCTGGGCACCGTGATCGGGCTGGCAGGGCTGGTATGGGCCGGCGGCACGCCGGCGGATAACGCTGTGTGCCCGGTGACCGGCGCCGGAGGAGCGGGCGGGGCGGCGGGTGCCCAAGGCATGCCGCAGGGGCACCCTCAGCTTCCGGCCGGGCACCCCAACTATGGATCGCCCGGCGGGGCTCTGCCCTCGGGCCATCCCAGCATCGGCGGTGCTGCGGTCGACAAGACGCCCTTCCAGGCCACCATCCTGGTGCGCACGGCCCAGGGCACCAAGGATGGCACCTCCACGGCCGGCGATCCGGTGATGGTGCAACTGTACCAGTATGGCAGCCCCGTCGGCACGATCGAGAAAAAGCTGGACGCCAAGGGCAACCTGGACCTGGAGCACCTTAAGTTCGCCGGCTCGGGGCAGGCGGTGGTGACGGTGCTGCACCACGGCGCGCCCTTCCGTACTTTCAGCCCGGCGATGACGCCGACCCAGCCGGATCAGGTGCTGCGGGTGACGGTTTATGACAGTGCGGCCAAGGCTCCGGCCTGGGATATCGCCATGCGGCATATCATGGTTCTGCCGGTGGATGG
>JAJXSS010000112.1:10045-10375 GCA_021784455.1 Planctomycetota bacterium | reverse complement strand
TTTGCCGCCACGAAGGTGGAACGGGGCATCGCCCTGCCCGGCCGGGCGTGCCTCCTGGTGCGCGATGAGATCGTGCGGAAGGAGCCGGGCGATATCTGGTGGTTCCTGCATACCCCGGCCCAGGCCCAACCGGGGGCCGACGGCCGGACCGTGGAACTGACCCAGCACGGCAAGGCGGTGGTCGCCCGCATTCTTGAACCGACCGGGGCACGCTTCGAGGTAATGGCCGCCACCCCCCTGCCCCGTTCCCCCCACCCCCCCCACCGCCCCGGGAAACCGCGGGCGCCCCACCCGACCCATCACCTTCGGGATCTGTCGCGCGCGAAGATT
>JAJXSS010000112.1:0-10035 GCA_021784455.1 Planctomycetota bacterium | reverse complement strand
CCCCACCCCCCGCACCAAGCCGATAACCCGGGCGTGCACCGACTGACCATTCACCTTCGGGATGTCCAGCAGGCAACGATCGTGGTGCTGCTGGCGCCCAAAGGGAAACTGGGCACGGCCGTGCATGCCGACCTGGCAGATGTCGCCCTTCGAGACTGGTAAAGCCAAGGGTGCGTGGAGCCCGCGCAACGCCCCTGCGCACCTCGCCCCGTATCGGAGCGGCCGCGGATCCTCCGCACCCCCCTCGATCAGGGCGCAAGGCTTCGTGCAAAGAATTCATGAGCACATGCAGCGTGCTATGCTGCACGGCGCTGCAACCAATGGCATGGCAGCAATCCGCGGCGGCGGCTGCGCGGTCCAGGGCAAATGCCTGTGCACGCCGCAACCGGGAGGGCCTGCTGCCCCAAATGAATCTCAGAGACGTTCTATGCCCCAGATCATCGTCCGCAACGAACGCGAGAAAGAACGGGCCTGGGAATTTGACGTGATTCTCAAGGATGCCGGCCAGCGGCTGGAATATCACGTGAGCCTGAGCTGGTCGGATTATGACCTGTGGTGCCACGGCCGGACGGCCCCGGAGATGGTAGTACAGGCAGCGTTCCGGTTTCTGCTGGACCGCGAGCCGGCCCGGGCCATCCTGCGCCAGTTCGACTGCGCGGTGATGCGGCGGTATTTCCCCGAGGTGGACCGGGAACTGCCACGGTACCTGGGCCAGACGGATGCGGCCGGGCAGGAACCGTCGGCTTAGGCTGGGGATACCCCGGGCACTTGGAAATCACAGGGCTGAAGCGATTGAGCGTCTGCATCGCGCTGACGTTCGGGGGAAAGGCCCACGATTCAACAGGCGGCCAGATGCTTCTGGAAGGTCAGGCCTGCACATCGAGATGCCGGTACAGCGGGGAATCCTCGTCGGCGGCAGAAGCGGACTCGGCGGACGACCCATCACCGGCAACATCCTGTTGCTCTTTTGCCGCCTCGGCTTGGCCGTGAGGGTGGCCGCGCTGCTGCTGGCCTGATGGCTGACGATCGGGGGGCTCCCCATCAACGTGCAGGTGGGCGGGGGATTCGAACTGGTCCGACTCCTCCAGGGCCTTCAAATGCGACTCGAACAACTCCTGCACCCGGCGGATTTCGTGCTGGGGATTGCCTTCCTGCGCCTGACGCAACCGCGCCGCCTGCTGCTGCTGCAGCGGCGTACCGGCCAGACTCGACGCCAGTTGGCTGCCTAGAACGCTCATCGCATCAACCGTCCGATCGGTCACACCCCGGCCGATCTCCTCCTGCGCCGATCCTGGATCCCCCCCGCCCCCGCCCCGTATATTCCTCCCTCTCCGCTGGATATTCCCCTAAGAACCCACCGCCCGGCCTGATTCCCGCCCTTCCATTTATCGGCCAGAATCGCCGGTCCGCTGGATGCGGGTCTGCCCGGCAAAGGCCCCTGCTTCCTCCCTTGTGGAATAGGCAAGTCAGGCAAGGTCCCGGGGGCTGGACAGGCGGAATGTCACCCGACGATGCGAATCGTTAATTCGCTGACCTGTCCATCCACTAATTCGGCAGAGGTGCCGGTCCGGGCGAACACCCAGGCGTGCGACCGGCCGACCGATCAACGGTTTAACGAAGAGACGAAAGAACGGTCTTCGACTTCAACCCAGGGCCTCCAAAAGGGTCCTCATCTCGGCATGGGCGTGCTGGGCATCGGGCGTGCCGGTTTGGGCGGCATCTGCCATGCCGGTCTGGAGCACCTGCCGCGCCTGCGCCACATCTCCTTGCTGGGAAAGGATTTTGGCTTTCTGGTAGTAGGCGTAGGAGTAGTGGGGATCCAGGGCCAGGGTCTTATCCAGCCAAGTCATCGCCTGAGCGGTCTGGGCGGCTTTGGCGTGCTCCAGGGCGATGCCGTAGGTGCAAAAAGGGTCGGCCGGGTCGGCCTCGTACATTTTCAGGAGCTTGGTCAGGCGGTCGCTCATAGCCCCGATGATAGCAGCAAAATAAAAAAGGCAGGCCCGTGTTGCGGGTCTGCCTCGCTCCGAAAGTTGGAAGGCTTTGGGAGCTCGAGTTTCTCCGCTCCGCCCCACTGCCTTCCTTTGGCTTGTCCTGCCCCCAATGTATCGGACAGGAATGCCCGCGAGTTAATTCGCGGCGAGTGAATCGCTAAACTACAGTGGTAAAGGTCGGTGCGGGCCGTTGAGGCAAGCAAGATGCCGGCCCCGGCAGATCCCGCCCAGGCGGCACTTGAAGTGCCCTGCCAAAAGGAGCATTCCCGTGTGGTGGAAAACAATGATGGTCGTCGGCTTGGCCGGCATTCTGGGGTTGGCCGCGGGGTGCAGCACCAAGACCAGCGATGTGGACCTGGAGGTCACCACCGCACCCAAGGTCACCAATCTGCTGGCCAACTCCCATGGGCAGACCGTGCTGGTGGATGTGCGCACGGCCAGCGACTATGCCGCCGGGCACATTCCCGGGGCCATCAACATCTACATTCTGGACATCACGGAAGGGGATCCGCGTCTGGCGGATGCCAAGACCATCGTGGTCTACTCCTCCGGGCAGGACATGCTGAGCTGGGCGGCGGCCAAAAAGATGCTGGCTCTGGGGTACAAGAACGTCATGGATTTCCGCGGCGGGCTGGCGGAGTGGAAGAACAACGGCGGTGCGGTCACGAAGGGGAAATAGCCTGGCCGGACAGACTCAGCCCGGGCCAGACCAGTGTCTTTAGAACAAGCTGCCCTGCGCCGGAGCGGCTGGGGGGGCCTCATCCATCGCCTCATCCGGCTCAGCCAAGAGCTCATCGGCGGCGCCCGTCTGTGGATCGGACGGGGCGGCTTCTTGCGCTGCGACCGAAAGGGCAACCGGGGCGGCCTCTGCGGCATCGGTGTAGGCCGTGGCGCTGATGGACGGCACCGCCGGTAAAGGGGCGTCCGCAGGGATCGCCACGCTCGGCGTGGCGAGGACCGCAACCGGGACAGCGTCGGGCTCGGCCGGGGGCGCGGCCCCGGCCGGGGGCACAGCCCCTGCCTGGGGCTCCCCCGAGGGCAGGAGAACAGCGCCGTGGAAGGTGTTGGGGCGATTGGCCGGAGGCGGCTCGATGACCGGCAGATGGGGAGGCTTGCGGGCGATCTGGGCCAGAGGAATCATGCCCAGCAGGATGCAGGCCCCGGCCAGGACCACCAGTACCAGATGCAGCGGCCCGGTAGTCACGCGGACCAGCAGGTTGTCCACGGCCGAATACTTGGGGAAATCCTTGCCCACGACCGGCATGGGGCGGTAGGCCCAGCGATCCACCGTGCCGGGATGCTCGGCCACCAGCCGCACGGCCCGGCCGCCATGGCCCGCCCGGTACCCCGCCTGCAGCAGCAGGTCCGTGCCCTGAGGCTTCAGATGCAGGTAATGGAAGGCCAGGCGCTCGATCAGGGCGGGATCATTGCGCTGGAGGGCGGCTTGGAACTGGCGATAGGCCTGTTCCTGCTGGGCCAGGCGATCGGCCTGGGCCTGTACCAGTTCACACTGCCAGGCAATGCGGCGGTTTTCCAGCCAGGGGCCCACCAGAACGGACGCCGCCACCAGCACCATGCCCATGATCAGGAACGCCCACATGGGGGAATCCCAGAGCAGGTCGATCAGCAGGTTGAGATAGCGCCGTTTCATGTTGCCTGCGGCCGGTGCGCCACACCCTACCGGGGCGCACAGCGACCTCCCTCTATTTATCGGTCCAGCGTCGGCGCGGCCGTGAATAGACATCGGGCGCGCCAGAGCCTGCTTCAGAGCCTGCAAGGCAGGCCCCAAGGCAGCCCATCGCATGCCCGACGGGGAGGAATCGCCTATGATCTTGCCAGGTTTTTACCACCATGACCACTGCCACGCCTGCCCAAACGGTGCCCGCCGGCCGGACGGTCTACCTTGAGACCTTCGGCTGCCAGATGAACGTGCTGGATTCCCAGCTCGTGCGCAGCCAGTTGGCGGCTTTGGGGTTTTCCTTCACCGACGATTATCAGTCAGCCGATGTGGTGCTGTACAACACCTGTTCGGTGCGTGAGCATGCCGAGAGCAAGGTTTACAGCCGGCTGGGGCTGGTGGGGCAACTCAAGAAAGAGCGGCCGGGAGTGGTGCTGGGGGTGCTGGGCTGTATGGCCGAGCGGGATGGCATCGACCTCTTGCGCCGCTACCCGCAGGTGGATCTCTTGTGCGGGCCGGGTGAACTGGACAAGGTGCCGCTGCTGATCGACAACGTGAGCAAGACTGCCGGGGCCTATTCCGGGGGCCACGCCGGGGCCTATTCCGGGGGGCGCTTGCCGCGCCGCGAGCGGGCGGCCCTGCAGGGCAGCTCCACCCGTCGCTCGGCGACGCTGGCCGCGGCCGAAGACCAGTTGGAACTGCTGGACCTGTCGCGCAGCTTTTCGCCCGATGAGCACCGGGGCTCGGCCTATGTGCGGATCACGCGCGGGTGCAACAAGTTCTGTACCTATTGCGTGGTTCCCTACACGCGCGGCCCCGAGGTACACCGCCCGCCGGACCATCTCGTGGAAGAATGCCGCAAGCTGGCGTCTGCGGGCGTGGTGGAGATCACGCTGTTGGGCCAGACCGTGAACCACTACCATTACGATGAGAAGGCGGCGGTGACCGTCGACGGCATTCGCCAGCCCCAGGTGGGCGCGGTGGTGGGAAAGGAAGGGGTCAGAGGCAAAGGGCAAGGAACACAGAACGAGGGGGCCCCTGCCGGCCCCTCGCCCCTGGTCTCCAGCCCCTCGGCTTTTGTAACTTTCGCGATGCTGTTGCGGCGTATTCACGATGAAGTGCCGGAGTTGCAGCGGCTGCGCTTTGTGACCAACTTCCCGCGCGATTTCGGCAGTGACATTCTGGAGGCGATACGGGACTGCCCGCGCATCTGCCGCTTCCTGCACCTGCCCGTGCAGTCCGGGTCGAATCGCATCCTGAAGATGATGAACCGGGGGCACACCGTGGAGGACTATCGCGATCTGATCGAGCGTGTGCGGGCCATCCTGCCCCAGGCCCAGCTCGCCACGGACATCATTTGCGGCTTCCCCACGGAAACCGAGGAAGACCATCAGGCCACGCTGGACCTGCTGCGCTGGGGGCGATTCAAGAACTCGTTCATCTTCAAATATTCCCCCCGGCCGGGCACCACGGCCTATGACAAACTGCCGGATGATGTGCCCGAGGCCATCAAACGCCGCCGCAACAACGAACTGCTGGCCGCCCAGTCGGAAATCAGCGCCCAAGTGCACCGGCAGCTCATCGGCCGGCGGGTGTCGGTGTTCGTGGAATCGGTGAGCGAGCACGCGGCCAAACGTGAAGGCGCGGTCGATCTGGGCTGGGAGAAGCCGCGATCCGTAACTCAACTCTCCGGCCGAACGGATGGAGACTTGATCGTGTGCTTCGAGGGCGATCCCGGGCTGGTGGGGCGGATCGTCGAGGTGGATATCGAGCGTGCCGCCACCTTGGCGCTGTTCGGACGGCGGGTGGGCTAGCGTGGGACAGGTCTTCGGCCCCCCCTCTTGCTGTCGGCAGGGATTTTCGGAGGAACCGGGGGTGGGTCTGCGGCGATGGTCCCCTGCGAACTACGTTCCCGTCCTCTCGCTGACGAAGGGGCATGCGGGCCAGCCCCCACCTACGAAGAGGTGCCCCGCAAAGGCCGAAGCTACCGGTACGCGGCCACTTTTTCTTCCAGGCGGCGGGCGGCGTTCTCATCCGGGGCCGAGGTCTGAATGAACATGCCCCGGCCGCCGACGGCGTCCAGCAGTGGAAGCACCTCCTCGTACTTCACGCAGATCGCCTGCACGGATTTACCGGCCTTGAGGATGCGGCGATAGAGGCCGTAGAACATGGGATGCCCGCCCCCTTCGCCTACCGCAATGCGTTGGGGGGTCCATTCGATGGCATCCAGGTCTTCGATGGCCAGCAGTTCATCCAGGTTCTGCAGACACGTTTCCCCATCCAGGTGGTACATGGCGTAGTCCAGCCAGCGGCACTGCCGGCTCAGCGCCGGGACCACAAAGCGGTGAAACATCCCGGGGGAGAACATGGCGCAGGCATCGCACTGCACTTTGCAGGTCTTGCCCGGGCCCCACAGGTTGAAGACGAAGGTGTTGCCGCCCTCCGGGTCGCGCACCAGGTCGTAAAAAGCATCGAAGGCCGCGAAAAACACCTGGTTAATCTGGTCCACGCGCTCTTCGACCCAGTCGGGCCGCTCCACCATGTCCAGGAGAAGCGCTTCCGTACCCCGCAAAGAGGCCAGAATGTCGATGTTCTCCACGAGGTCCGGGATGCTGACCAGATACCGGCCGCGGGCGCGAGCCGTGGCCTGCCGCGTCAGATCGACCTGGCGCCGAAAAACGTCGGATTGGGGGTCGAGGGTTAGAGGCGGATGGCGGTCCGGGTCCTGGATGACGGGGTGGAACCAGATGGTTTCCGGCGATAGTTCGATGGGGCAGCCCAGATAGGCGGCCAGATCACCCGCGCCCGACCAGGTGCCGAGCATGGGGAATGAATCGCCGCCGAAATAGGTGCGTGACATGCCGTACTCGGCCGACCGGATACGATGCTCAACACCAAACCACCGTGTGTCCAGATCGGAAGGTTCCGGGGGCTTGGGCAGGTCCTCCCAGGGCTGGTCTTTGGGAGCTGTGACCCACAACACCAGCCCCCGATGGTTCCACCAGTCGAGGTGGTGCTGGCGGGCCGCGGCCCAGTGGGTCTTCCAGGTGGGGCCGGTCCAAGTCATGGCAGTGCTGGCGGGCATGGCAACTCCTTACGCAGGTTCAGGCCTGACCGAATACTCTTGTCGGTTCGGTCCGGGCCGAACCCATCCCCGGCACCGCCCCCGGGAATCCCCCCGCCTTACCGGTCGGTAGCGTGGTCGTACACGATCCGACCATCCCGCAGGAAGGGCACGGCAAAGGCGTGCAGCCGGCCTTCGGGCCGCAGGATCGGCGCGGCCGAATATTGCGGCAGGTATACGCGGCGCATCTTGCTGGTGGTATTGGCCCCGCTGCGGTGCAGGGTGTAGCTCGAGAAAGCCACAATGCTGCCGGCCGGGCAGATCACCGGCATGCCGGGGTCGGGCCCGTGGTAACCCACCAGGTCGTTGGTGCCGGCTTCCTGGGTGTGCGTGTGAATGGTCTGCCGCGTACCCCCGCGGTTGTGGGGCAGGATGTACACGGTGCCGTTGGCCTCGGTTACATCATCCAGCGGGCACCAGCAGGTGAGGTAGGGGCGGTGGGGGTAGCCGACGTAACCGGAATCCTGGTGCCAGGCGAATTTCATGCCCTGTTCAGGCCCCTTGACCACCCACTGCTCGTGGAACAGGTAGGCCTGGGGGCCCAGCGTGGCCCGGCACACTTCGGCCAGGAGTTCGCTGAAGATGAACTTGTAGAGGTGCTGGGATTCGTGGTAGCGGTTACTGATGAAGTAGCGTTTGCCCTTGTGAATGATGCCGTCGACCGTCTTTCCCCGGGCTTCCATCTCGCGGTCACAGCGCTCGACGAAAATGCCGCACTCCTGGCGCAGCATGTCGAGCATGGGGGTGGGGATGACCGCCGGCAGAATGAAGAACCCCTCTTCCTGATACTGGCGGCGCAGATCGGCCGGGAGCGGAGTGGTGGTGGCAGTCATCTGTCGCGTTTCCTTGGGGCCTAGCCCGGGGACACCGACCCGGTCCCCCTGGTACACGGGGAACCGTACTCATCATTATTTGCAGGGGATTCAGCCGGGGCTTCTCGCATTCGGGCGATTTGTTATCATTATTTGTCCTATGCATGAGATCCTGACCCTGCCCCCGGACCTGCTGGGAGACGCCTGGCCTCACCGTGCCCACGGCTGGGCCCATCGCCGCATGCACCGGCACGAGGAACTGGAGTTCAACCTGGTGCTGGCCGGGCGGGCGCGCTACATCGTGGACGATCAGCGCTACGACCTGAGCCCGGGCACCCTGATCTGGCTGTTCCCCGCCCAGAATCATCTGCTGATCGACGAGTCGGCCGACTTTGCGATGTGGATTGTGGTGCTGCGGCCCCGTTTTCTGGCCCGGACCTGCCGCAGCGTCCAGACCCGGCCGCTGCTGGCGGTCAAACCGGAGGGAGTCCTGTGCCGCCGCCTGGATCAACTGACCACGCAGCAATTGTCCGACCTGCTGGCCCGGGAGTTCGCCACCGGCACCGGCCAGGCCGACCGGCGTAACGCCTGCCTGGCCTATGCGCTGATGCGGGCGTGGGAGGCTCATCAGCGGGCCGCCTCCGCCGAGGTGGGCCGCGATGTGCATCCGGCGGTGGCGCGGGCGGCCGAACTCCTGCGTCAGAATCCCAATGCTTTGAGCCTGATGGCCCTGGCGACACGCTGCGGCCTGAGCACCCCGCGGCTGAGCCGGCTGTTCAAGCGCCAGGCCGGGCTATCGCTGGCGGCGTTTCGCAGCCGGCAGCGCTTGCAGCGCTTCCTGGATCTCTACGGGCGCGGGCGGCGCTTGACGATCACGCAGGCCGCGCTGCAGGCCGGCTTCGGGAGCTATCCCCAGTTCCACCGGGTTTTCCATCAGATCATGGGGTGTGGGCCTGCGGACTACCGCCGCCGCCAGAGTTCCGGAAACCACGTTTTGCCGGCCGGGGCCGTCGCTCCGGCGGCCGGGGGACGGGCTTCATGGGAGCGTGGTTCCGATCATCCACCCGCCCCCCATCCCGGGGAGAATTCCTAGGGGCATTCCGGGAGTATTTCCGGGAGTATCTCCGGGGGTCATTCCGGGGGTCATTCCGGGGGGGCGGCTGTTGCTGGGCCGGCGCAGCTTGGTTGGTTCGCCCCCGGCCAGCCGCGCGATCAGTGCCAGTCCCGGTCGTGGTGGTCTTCGCGCCTTTCGTGATGCTCGTGTTCTTCGTGCTCCTCATGCCCGGGAAACTCGGCCCGGATGCGCTGGTGCATCAAGTAAGGCCGGTCGGTGTCCAGATGGATTTCCACCCGGCGGCCGGGTTCCAGCACAAACCGGTGGGGCAGATCGCGATCCCGGTGCCACTCCCCGTGGTCGTACCAGAAGTAGAAGCCCAGGGCCGGCTCGTAATACACCTCGCAGTCCGGATAGTAGTAGTACACCCTGGCCTGGGGCGGTTCGGGGCCCGTGGCCACCACTTCACAGCCCGTTATGGTCAGCGTCATCAGGCCCGCTGCCACCACGACCAGCATCAGGTACAAGGTGCGTCGCATAAGGCACCTCCCTTCTACCCAACTCTAGCCGGGGAAGCGCGGCCGGTTCGACGAAGGCGGGAACCAGAGCCAGAAGCCCAAAGATTCTGCTATCAAATTGGCACGAACCGATCTGATTCGGCAAATATAGGAAGCCATCATCCATACTCTTGCGCCCTCGGGGGCGACAAGATTGCGGTAGAATCTTAGGTCTTGATCAGGAGAGTAAATGATGCCTCAAACGCTGACGCTCTGGCCGAATAGCCCCTCCGACGATCCCCGCAGCCATCCTACGCTCACGCCGGTGTTGCGTGATGATCAGGACCGGCCCCTGCTGCTGGTCTTGCCCGGCGGGGGGTATGGCGGCCATGCCGAACACGAAGCTGAAGTGGTGGCCCGGGCCTTTCACCGGTTTGGCCTGCACGGCGCGGTGCTGCGCTACCGGCTGGCGCCCAACCACACCCATCCCGACATGCTCCACGATGCCCAGCGGGCCGCCCGGCTGGTACGGGCCCAGGCCCGGGACTGGCACGTGGCCGGGGGCAAGCTGGCGGTGCTGGGCTTTTCGGCCGGGGGGCACCTGGCTTCCAGCCTGGCGGTGCATTACGACCGGTTCCCCTGTGCCCAGGATGACTTGGCGGGCCAGTTTTCGGCCCGGCCGGATGCCGCCGTGCTGTGCTATCCGGTAATCGACATGGCCGGCTCGGCCACGCACACCGGTTCCCGCCGGAACCTGCTGGGGCCCGAGCCGCCGGCCGAACTGATGGAACAGATGAGTACGCAGAAGCAGGTCGATGCCCAGACGCCGCCGACCTTCCTGTGGCACACGGCGGATGACCCGGGCGTGCCGGTGGACAA
>JAJXSS010000111.1 GCA_021784455.1 Planctomycetota bacterium | reverse complement strand
TGCTCCTGGAACCGCCAAACCCTGCTCAATGTTCTTGCCGGCAATGGATAACCTCAAATGCAATTGCCCTGGTGTGTATAGCCCGCAGCCTTCCCCGGAGCCGGTAGACGGATAGAATGAAAGAGGCTCGAAACGTCCGCCCAGGGTCGTTGACTTGGAGGACCTGTCATGTCGCCGGTGAACCAATACACCCACGTGCGTGCCCCGGCCGTCGCCGGAATGTTCTATCCCAGTGATCCCGGGCGTCTGAAGGCCATGGTGCAGCGGCTGCTCCACCAGGCCGAGAGCGAGCTGCAGTGCGGCGGGTTGGTGGGGCAACCGGCCGGGGGGCCGGCCTGGCCCAAGGCCGTGATCGCCCCGCACGCCGGGTACATGTATTCGGGCCCGATCGCCGCGGCCGCCTATACCCGCCTGGCTCCGGGAAAGGGCAAAATCGGCCGGGTGGTGATGATCGGTCCGGCCCATCGCGTGGCTTTCGCCGGTCTGGCGGTCTGCGGCCAAGACGCGTTCGCCACGCCCCTGGGGCCGGTGGCTGTGGACCAGACGGGCGTGGAGCTGGCCCTGCGCCAACCGGGTGTGCAGCGCCTGGATTCGGCCCACGCTCCCGAGCACGCGCTGGAGGTGCATCTGCCGTTTCTCATCGAGGTGCTGGGGGACATCAAGATCGTGCCGCTCCTGTTTGGCCAGACCTCGCCCCCGGAGGTGGCGCGCGTCCTGGAGGCTCTGTGGGGTGGTGAGGAGACGGTTATCCTGGTCAGCTCGGATCTGAGCCACTACCTGGACATGGCCGCAGCTCACCGCCTGGACCGGGCGGCGGCCGACGCTATCGAGGCCCTGGAGCCCCAGCGTCTGGCGCCCGAGCAGGCCTGTGGGCGCATCGCCATCCAAGGCCTGTTGGAGGTGGCCCGCGTCCGCCACCTGCACAGCCATACGGTGGATCTGCGCACCAGCGGGGACACGGCCGGTCCCCAGGAGGAAGTGGTGGGCTATGGCGCCTTCGTTCTGCAATGAAGGGGTAAGGCGAATGGGACAAGAGGCAAGCAGACCACCATCCGGCTCCTCGTCATCTCCTGACCCTTTGCCTCCAATCCCTTGCCCTTCGGCGCAAGGGGAAGGGTCTTCTGTGCCATCGGAAATCGGCCATCGGAAATTGGAGCTTTCCGGGGGCGACCGCACCGCGCTCTTGCACGTGGCCCGGCAGTCCATCGCCTATGGCCTGGAATACCGCCGACCCCTGCCGGTGGATGTGCAGGACTACGCGCCGGCGCTGCGGCCCATGCGGGCCACCTTCGTCACCCTGCACCGCGGCATGGAACTGCGCGGCTGTATCGGCACGCTCGAAGCCATCCATCCGCTGGTGGTGGATGTGGCCCACCACGCCTACTCGGCCGCCTTCGAAGACCCGCGTTTTCCGCCGCTCACCCCGCCCGAACTGGACGAGCGCCTGCACATCCACATTTCCATCCTCAGCCCCGCGGAATCGTTGCCCTGTCGGTCCGAAGAGGACCTGCTGGAGAAGCTTCGCCCCGGGCTCGACGGCCTGATCCTGGAAGACAGCGCTGGCCTGGCCCGCCCCCGCGCCACCTTCCTGCCTTCGGTCTGGGAGACGTTGCCCGACCGCCGCGAGTTTCTGAGGCATCTCAAGCGCAAGGCCGGCCTGCGCGATGACTACTGGTCCGACACGCTGCGTTTTTGCCGCTATACCGCGGAAAGTCTGGCTGATTCATAGTCCGGCGTGCTGCCGCAACGGCAGAGCAAACGCATGAAGCTCCGGTGGCACAGGTGTCCTTTCCGAGGGAACGTACGCTTAATTCCGCATAGACCAGAGGCCTAGAACGCGGGTTGAGGACCCGTGCCTGCGCCCTGCCGGCGATGGCAGAGCTATGGCCTCCCGAGTAGCGGAACGGACCGCCTTAGATGCTGATTGTCCTTGGCATCACTTCAAGCCCGTCTGCTACGAACCCGGATCGGCGGCGCAGGCCAGATGCTGGATACCGCCGGCGGCGCTGGCCAGGGTCCCCCTACTCGGTCTTGACGCCCAGGCGGGACATGAGGTCATCGAACTGTTCGAGAGAGAAGAACTCGATATTGATGCTGCCCGAACCTTTCTTGCGGCCGGGGTGCAGGTGAACCTTGGTTCCCAGTTGCTGACCGATTTGCTCTTCGAGGTCGGCGAAGTGGGCGGCCCGGGCCTTGGCCGGGCGTGCGGGTGCAGCCGGATCGGTGACGGTGGCCAAGCTGCGGACGGCGGCCTCAAGCTGGCGTACGGACCAGTCTCCGCGCACGGCCTTGGTGGCGAGGAGGCGCTGCTGCTCAAGGTCTGATAAGCCAGCCAGAGCTTTGGCCTGCCCGGCTGAGAGCAGATTCTGACGGAGCATTTCCTGAACGTCATTATGTAAATCTAGTAATCGCAATGAATTACTGATGCTACTGCGATCGACGCCCACGCGCTGAGCGACCTGGTCGTGGGTGAGCTGGAAACGTCCGATAAGCTGCTTGAAGGCCTGGGCCCGCTCCATCGGGTTCAGATCCTCGCGCTGCAAGTTCTCAATAAGCGCGAACTCGGCGACTTGGCGTGTGTCTAAAGTGCGCACGATGGCGGGAATCTGGGTCAGTCCCGCCAGTTTGGCGGCCCGCCAGCGACGCTCGCCGGCAATAAGCTCGTAGGTGTGGCCATCGTGAGTGTGGCCGGAAGGTGCTTCTGTAACGGGGCCTTCCTGGGCCATATTCCGCGGGTGGGGGCGGACGAGGATGGGCTGCATCACCCCATCGGCCTGGATGGATTGGGCCAACCGATCCAGGGCGGCTTGGTCAAACTGTTGCCGTGGCTGGAAGGGGTTGGGATGAATGCTGTGGATGGGAAGAAACATGAGCCCGTGCCCATCCAGGGGATTTTGCCTCGGACTGGATTCTGGAGGCACGCGGCTCGGAGAGGGGGGTAGCGCCGGTGCAGGCTCATGGGCGGCAGCCGGGGGCAGCGGCGCGGGGACCGGCACCGTGGCCTGGGGATGCGGAGGGGCGATCTGGACGGGTTGGGCCATCAGGGAGCTAAGCCCCCTGCCGAGCCGGCTGGGACGAACGCGCTGCTGGGTGCTCATGAATCAGACCTCCATGTCTGGGTGTGCGACAGGTTGAGACACAGTTTAGCCAAGACAGTTCTGGGGTGCAAAGCGGTTCCACGTGGAACCAGGCGGGGCCGGGAGCGGGCCTGGAGTAGCCGAGGGCTTTAGAACCGAGGGCTCCCGTCAGGCCAGGGGTAGGGCGGGTGGAGTTGTCCGGGCCGGAATCCCGCCTCTCGAAGGCGCTCAGCCGCCAGAGTTGGTTGCGAAGATGGCACACGCCCTACTACCTTAAACTCCGATGCAGACCTGAAACACCGGCCGAGGGATTGGTCTTTGCACTCTGACCCACCCTGGCTGTGGCCGATAGACCGGGAATGTTCCACGTGGAACGTGGGAGCGGGATGGGTTGGAGACGAACAAGGGGTCGCGAGCCTCTTGACAGCTATGACTTCCAGGGGATGAACTCATGCACTGGCAGACAATCGCCCATCGCCCATGCCGCGAACGCCTATCACACCGATCGATTCGCCAGTCATTCATTGCTCTGCCGCCACCTGAATTTCGACTGAGCGCGGTTCACTAATAAGTTGAACGCTGTTCATCGCAACCCTCATGACTGGCGGAGAAGGACTGATAACATGATTTCCTTTGTTATCACAACCACCCGGCACATAACAACTTATATAACGACTACAATCGCGCTACGGATTCGCAGATATTGCTTAAGCCCTCCCTGTTGCACCTCGCCCTGGGGCGCCTGATTAAGCCGCCTCCATCCTCATCCGATGCTCTGCTGTGTCAGCTCAGCTCTGCCGGATTCGCGGCCGCCGGTGGCGGTTCGTTCGTTCCCGGCCATCTGCCTACCCCCGGGCTTCATCTATGGAACGCCACCACACCGCCCGCCCCAGCAAGATGCACTCCGCCCAGCTCAGCTCGGTCGAGCAACTTCTGGAGCACTTCTCCCAGATCGAGGCCCAGCTCCAGGAAGTGCGCGACGGCCTCACCCATTCCCACCGTCTGGCCACCCTGGGCACCATCGCCTCGATCGTGGCCCACGAGTACAACAACATCCTGACGCCCATCATCAGCTACGCCCAGATCTCGCTGGCCCGGCCGGACGACCGCGAGTTCATGACCAAGGCCCTGGAGAAATGCCTGGCCGGGGCCGAACGGGCGGCCAAGATTTCTTCATCGCTCCTGGGCTTCGCCCGCGAGGCGGATGAGAGTCAGCACGTGGCCCACCTGCCGCGCGTGGTGGAAGATGCTCTGACCTGCCTGGCCCGCGAGCCCAAGAAAGACGGGATCCAACTGACCATCGATGTACCAGATGTGCATCTGGCCATCGCGCCGATCAACCTCGAGCAGGTGCTGGTCAATCTGATCCTCAACGCCCGATCCGTCCTAGCCGGCAGCGGTGGGCAACTGCGGATTACGAGCCGGGTGGAGGCCGGGCTGGTGCACATCGATGTGGCCGACACCGGCCCGGGCATTCCCCAGGCCATCCGCGAGCGTCTCTTCGAACCGTTTGTCACCCTGCGTCCGGCCGCCGAAAACGGCGAACGCAAGGGTACCGGCCTGGGCCTGTCCATCTGCCGCGACCTGATCCGAGGCGCGGGGGGCAACATCCGTTTCACCACGGCAACTGGCAAGGGCACCACATTTCATATCACGCTGCCCAAGGCCGACGACGTCCTGGCGGCGTGAACCGGTGCAGGTCCTCAGATCACCGCGCATTGACACCCCGTTGACAACCGATCACGGCTGGCGCCGGCCCAGGAACAGAATGCCCACCAGCATGATGGGGGCCAGCCACACCACGATCAGCAGATCCATGCCGCGGCGCCAAAGGGCGCGAGACTCTGGCCCCACGGCCCGCTGCCACAGGGCGCCCAGGAATTCGACCTCGAAGAAGATTCCCTCGTAGGGCAAGTTGGGGGTGTACTGGCCGACCACGCGCTGACAGTGCGGGCAGCGGTGGTCCAGCGGCGACACCGGAAGGCAGCAGTGCAGGCACACGGGCACGGCGTCGGCCTGCTGCACCTCACGCTCGGCCGCTTCCAGCAGGGCGCTGTCAAGCCGTTCATCGTCCGGGGACTCGGGCGTCGGGGCCGCAGCAGAATCTGCCGGGATCACATCATCGGGTGTCATCAGAGAGCCTCCCGAAATCACACGGATCACAGATCAACACCTGCATCTTATCACCACACCCCAGGCTCGGGCGATACGGTGGAGGCCGGGGGAGTCGGGTAAACTCTGGGCATGAGCACGAGTCGGGACAAACCCTCGGCGCGGCAAGTGGCGCTGGGGATGGTGCGCGCGCTGCGTCAGGGGGGCCATGTGGCTTATCTGGCCGGAGGGTGCGTGCGCGATGAGCTGCTGGGGCTGGCGCCCAAGGATTACGATGTCGCCACCGATGCGCCCCCGGAACGGGTGCGCGAAATATTCCGGGGCAGCCGGTCGGTCGGGGAAGCGTTCGGCGTGGTGCTGGTGCGGCAGGGGGGTCAGCAGGTGGAGGTGGCGACGTTCCGCACGGAGTGGGGGTATGAAGATGGCCGCCGGCCGGGGCAGGTGCACTTCACCGATGCCCGGCACGATGCCCAGCGGCGCGACTTCACCATCAACGGGTTGTTCGCGGAAGAGGAAGACAACCACCAAGACACGAAGGCACAAGAAGCGGAAGAAGTAACCGAGAAGAAAAGTCAGCGCGAACCTGGCCCGCGGATCGGGGGGCTGCGGGTGATTGATTTTGTAGGCGGTGTGGAGGATTTGCAGAGGGGGGTGATCCGGGCCATCGGGCGGGCCGAGGACCGTTTTGCGGAGGATCACCTGCGCATGCTGCGGGCGGTGCGTTTCGCGGCGCGCTTGGGCTTTGTCGTGGAAGCAGAAACTGCGCAGGCGATCCGCACCCACGCGGCCAAGCTGTCCCTCATCAGCCGCGAGCGCATCGGCCAGGAGCTGCGCTGGATGTTCGGCGCGGAGGTAGAACAGAACCACGAAGGCACGAAGGCACGAAGCGTAGATGACAAGGGCGGTGGTGCAAGGAAGCAGGAAAAGAAGCGCGGATCGGCGCAGGAGCCAGAGGAGGGCGGCGCCGGCGGTCCAGACTGGTGCGGGGCATTTGGGGCGGCGCGCTTGATGCAGGCGCTGGGGCTGGATGGACCGGCGCTCCAGGAGGAGCACGGAGGGGCCCCTCTGCCGACGCTTGAGGCCCTGGAGATGCCGTCTTTATCGTGGCTGGTTCCTCTGGCGGCGTGGCTCATCGACCGCCATGCCCCGGCCGGGGCGATCCTGGGCCCGGACCTGCTGGCGCCGTGCGCGGCGCGGGTCAGGCACTGGCGCAAGGCCCTGTGCCTGTCCAACGAGGAAACGGAGGATCTGAAGGGGATGATCGCGGTGCTGGGCGAAATCCTGCGCTGGCCGGCCCTGGGGGTGGCCCGGCGCAAGCGTCTGATGGGGGAGCTGGTCTGGCGGGCAGCGTGGGCGCTCATGCAGGCCATGAGCCATCGGCCGGGCGCCGTGGCGCTGGCCCAGCAGGTTGAGCGCGAGGCCCGCGCGCTGCTGGCCCAGGGCGACATCGCCCCCGAGCCGTTCGTGACCGGCGATGACCTGATCGCCCTGGGGGCCCGGCCCGGTCCGGGCTTCAAACAGATCCTGGATGAAGCCTACGACCGCCAGCTCGATGGCCGGTTCCTGAGCCGGCCGCAGGCGCTGGCGTGGTTAAGCGGACAGATCCAGCAGGATTGAAGCCGGCCAAGTCCGGAAGGGTGGTCCGGGCTTACCTGGCACCAGCCTGCCGCAGCGGGGGTTCTACTGCTGGCGATACCAGGCGATGGTGCGGCGCAGGCCCTCTTCGAAGCCGACTTGGGCCTGCCAGTCGAGCCGCTGGCGGGCCCGGGAGGTGTCCAGGCAGCGGCGCGGCTGGCCATCGGGTTTCGTCGCGTCCCACTCGATCCGCCCCCGGAAGTCGCACAGATGGGCGATCAGTTCCACCAGATTGCGGATGGTGATCTCCGAGCCGGTGCCCAGGTTGATGGGCTCGGGGGTTTCCATCTTCTGGGCCGCCCGCACGATGCCTTCGGCCGCATCATCCACGTACAGGAACTCGCGCGAAGCCGAGCCCGTGCCCCAGCAGACAATATGGTCGGCCTGGGCCAGCCGCGCTTCCTCGCACTTGCGGATCAGGGCCGGGATGACGTGCGAAGAATCGGGATCGAAATTGTCATAGGGTCCGTAAAGATTCACCGGCACGACCACCGTGCTGGCCAGGCCGTATTCGCGCTGGTAGGAATCCAGCATCACAAACAGGGCCTTCTTGGCCACGCCGTAGGGGGCGTTGGTTTCCTCGGGGTAGCCGTTCCACAGGTTTTCTTCCTGGAAGGGCACGGGGGTGAACTTGGGGTAGGCGCAGACGGTGCCGGTGTGGACGAATTTGCGTAAGGCTCGCCGGCGTGCTTCCTCAATCAGGTGCAGGCCCATGGCCATGTTGGCAAAGAAGAACCGGCCGGGATGAGCCCGGTTGGCGCCGATGCCCCCCACCTCGGCGGCCAGATGGATCACCACCGTCGGCCGGGCGGTGTCGTACAGCCGGGCCACATCCTCCACCCGGGTCAGGTCGAAATCCTTGCGCCGGGGGATGAAGATGTTCTCGGCGGCGACGCCACGCTCCTTGAGTTTGGCGACAACCACCCGGCCCAGGAAGCCGGCCCCGCCGGTGACGGTGATACGTTGTTGGGTCAGATCGAGCATGGGTGGCTGATGGATACATCGGCCCGATGAGCCGGGCGCTTGGGCGACAACCCGCGGGGGTGGGCATCGCGGGGCCGGTTATTGGTCGCCGGTCACGGTCAGGTGCCAGTAGCGGGCGTTGGTATCCAGGGCGCTGCCTTCCAGCATGGTCTGGTCCTGGGTGATGACCACGGAGCGCAGATCCATATCCGGGTGCAGGGGCACGCGGTTGGCATCCAGGAAGGTGAAACGGTAACGGGCGTGTACATCGCTCATGCTCGTGGAGCGCACGGGCACGACCACCTTCAGAGGCTGGCCGGGGTTATCCAGCACAATCGGCTGGGCAAACAGCAGGCATTGGCGCAGGTTGCCCTCCACGATGATGTTGGGGAACTGCGCGTTGGGGATCATGTCCGTGTGGGCCACCGGGGGCGTGCTGCAACCGGCCAGGGCCAGCAAAAGGGCCACCGACAAGCAGAGACCTGCACGCAGCGACATGTTCTTCATAACGGATCTCCTTAGGCACGCACGCGGCCGGCGTGCGGCGGGTGGGGCGAGGGCGGGCTCAGGGCCGCGGCAGGCCGATACTGGCGGCCGCGGCGCGCACGGCCTGGGTGCGCGGGCGGTAGGGCGGGTGGTCCTGGCCAAAGAGCCGGGCAAAACCGGCTGTGCCGCCCTGGGGACACAGCATCAGGTTACCGCCTTCCAGCACGTGCCGCCCGGGCGCGGGCCCGGCTTCTTCGGGGGACAGCACCAAGCCCTCCTGGCGATACAGCGATTCGAGTTCCAGGTAGGTCATGCCGCGCAGGTAGCCGTGGGCCTGATAATAAGCCATGGCCGTGGCCGTGGGCAGACGCACATCGCGCCCGCCGAGGATATACGGATACGGCCCGGCGGTTGTTCCCCCGGAACTTCCCCCGGAATTTCCCCCGGAATTGCCCCCGGATCCGCCCCCGGGCACGGGGGGGGTACCGGGCTCGATGTCGCCGACCACATCATTCGTGTAAAGCACCTGGCCGGTGGTGGCCCAGTTCAGGCCCTGGTGGCCGGGTATCCCCGGCAGGGCCACATAGCGCAGTTGCACGGGGTGGGGGGCCTGCGGGGGCATCAACCCCGTCAGCACCAGGCGCGAGCCGCCGCGACCCTGGACTTGCAGCGTCACGCGCTGGTCCGGATGGGTAATGTTGACCGGGGCGATGTAGAACCGCTGGGGCAAGGCCTCGCAGTAGCGGATGTCGGCATGGGCCCCGGCCTTGAGGAAGGCGCCGGCGGCCAGGGCGCCCAGGCCGGCGTAGGTCAGCGTGCGGTCGCCGTGCTCCAGGCCATAGAGCGTGGCCGCCCCGCCCCCGAGCATCATGGTGCTGCCCAGCAAACTCTTGGCCTGGCGCACATCTTCCAGGCTGTTCCACATCTGGTTGGCGCCCATGCGGTTGACATCGGTGACCTGGGGCCAGGTCTGGTCGTCCACGCCGCCGCTATACAGCGCCGTGGCCACGGTCAGGGGCGCCAAATCGCTGGGCGTGCGGGGCACAAAGCGGGCCAGGGCGCCGTCAGGCCCGTAGGCGATCTTGGCCGGCCCCAGCCCGTACGCCACCACCAGGATGGTGTTGTATAGCCCGCGTTTCAGCTCGGCCACCAGCGGTTCGAGGGCGGGATTGATCTGCAGGGCCACCGCGTAGTTGTCCGAGGCTTCCTGCTGCCGGCCGAGTTCCTGGTTGGCGATGGCGTTGAGCAGGTATCCCAGCACGAAATCGCTGCGCCGCACGGCGTAGCCGCTGTTGAAGTAGTCCGAGCCGGGGTGGATGGCATCGTACTGGCGGCTGCGCTGGATCATGGTCTGGGCACCGATGGGCCGGCCGCGGGCATCGGCGCCGAAGAAGCGCAGGTTGAACAGGGCACTCTGGGCCGCGGCCCGGGTGTTGTCCCAGTGGTTCAGGGCCGCCTGCTCGACGCCGTACAGGGCCATGGCCAGGGCCTGCTCGAAGGGCTCGCCCTTCCAGAACTTCAGATCCTCATTGATGACCACCGAGGCCACGGTCTTGTCGGCGTTGATGCCCTGGGTGCGCAGCAGGTTGTACACCGTTTCGAAGGTGGGCTCGGCCAGGCGCGGGTAGCCATCGGCCAGGGTGACCACGGCCAGGCTCATGCGGTCCAGCAGATAGCGGCGGTCGGTGCGGTCGTTGGTCAGGCGCTGGGCGATCACCTGCCGGGCCTGGCCGAATTCATCGGTCTGCAGCAGGGGCGCCAGCGCCCCTTCCGGCGTCTGGCAGCCGCCCAGAGCGGCCAACAGCGCCAGCACCACCAGGCCCAGGCCCAGTCGAGACCGGGCGGGCCACGAACCCGGATGCCAGCGGCGGCGTGTCCGGGGCGAAGGCGGCCTGAAACAGAGGACGGTGGTGGGCATAAGCGGTTTCACAACCACGCGAGCGTGGCCGCCCGCTGCGTTCGGGCCGCCTCCACGGTTCACGGTCCGTGCCGGCCGGCCAGCCACGATTCTATTACGGCCGGCCCCCAACGTCAGTGCGATTGCCCGGCCCCGGGGCGCTGCGGCAGGGCCACCGCATCTAAATTCCCCCTGCCAGCAGTTTAAGGAGGTAGGCGTCGTCCCAGCCAGCCTTGCGGCGTTTGACGGGCAGGCTCAGCTTG
>JAJXSS010000110.1 GCA_021784455.1 Planctomycetota bacterium | reverse complement strand
AATACCGGCCGGCGGGGGGCCGCGCTGAGCGTGCGCGCGGCGGCGGGGATGTGCCGCCTTGTGAGTGTGCCGCAGCGGCGGTATGGTTGCGGTGCGGTGGATCCTCTGTTGGCCACATTGTTGCTGGGCGTCGGGGTGGGCATCCTGCTGGTGGTGCCCATCGTGTTTCTTGCTGCCCGGCGCACGGAACGACGGGTGCTGCGCCTGGAGAAACGGGCGCGAGCGGCCGAGCGTCTGGCCGAACTGGGCATGCTGACCGGCGGTCTGGCGCACGAGATCAAGAATCCGCTGTCTTCCGTGGGCCTGAATATCCAGTTGGTCCAGGAGGACCTGCGCGGCCTGGCCGGGGCGCCGGAAACCGCGGAAAAGGTCGGCCGGGTGCAGCGCCGGGTCGATGCCCTGGCCCGGGAAACTCAGCGCCTGCGGGAAATTCTGGATGATTTTCTGCGTTTCGCCGGGCGCATGCGGCTGGATCTGGCCGTCACGGACATCAACCAGATCATTGATGAACTGGTGGATTTCTACGGGCCGGCGGCCCAGGCCTCGAAGGTGCGCATCCGGACCCAGTTGTCGGCCCAGCCCGGCACGCTGAGGGCCGATGCCAGCCTGCTCAAGCAGGCCATGCTCAACCTCATGATCAACGCCACGCAGGCCATGGCCGAGGCCCGTGGCGCCGGCAAACCCAACGGAGGCGGGGAGGAGATCATCATCCGCACCGAATCCGGCCGGGCCGCCAACCAGGATGAGATCTTCATCCACATCACCGACACCGGGCCGGGCATTGCTCCCGAAACCCTGGGCAAGATCTTCCAGCCCTATTTTTCGACCAAACGCAGCGGTTCGGGCCTGGGGCTGCCCACCACGCGCCGCATCATTGAAGAGCACGGCGGCAGCATCACCGTGCATTCGGAAGTAGGCAAGGGATCGGATTTCATCCTGGCCCTGCCGGTGGCCGGCCCGCCGCCCAAGAAGGAGTAGGCCCCCGGAAGGGGGGCGGGGCTGGACGGGAATTTCGCTAGGCCTGCGGGAGGAGATCGGCGTACTGCGGATGCCGGGGCAGGAATCCCTGGGAGATGTAGGGGCAGGCCGGAACCACCTTGAGCTGGTGTTGGCGGGCGAACTCAAAGGCGCTGGTGGCCAGTTGGGCCGCCACCCCGCTGCCACGTGCGGGCGGGGGAACGAAGGTGTGCGTGATTGTCATGACCTGGCCAGCGAGGTGGTAGATCAGTTCGGCTTGCCCAGCGGGTGTGGGCAGGGAAAACCGCCGGCCGGCCTCATCGTGGGTGATGTTCATGAACAATCGTAGGCTCGGACGGGCCGAATCAGGGGCCTACGAAGGCCAAGGGCGCTTCGGTGAGAGCGAATCTGCAACTAAAATTGTTCGGGCGAGCCCGAACCTGCGAAGACTATTGGGCCGCGGACAGACCGGCGAAGGCATCAGGCTACGATCGCAGTGATCTTGACCTTGAGGTAATCCTGCCGGTGACCGCGGCGCTTCAGAACGTTCTTGCGTTTGCGGAAGCGGAAGGAAACGACCTTGTCGGTCTTTTCCTGAGAAAGGATGTCGGCCGTGACCTTGGCCCCGCTGACGTAGGGCTGGCCGACCTTGAGGGTCCCTTCCTGGGCCGGATCGCCTACCAAAAGCACCTTGTCGAAGCTGAGCGTGGCTTTGTCGGCGGGCAGATCCCGCAGTGCCACCCGCACCACATCGCCCTGGTTGACCTTGATCTGGCTGCCGCTGTCTTCGATGATTGCGTACATGGTCCGGCCTCGTCTCTGGTTGAATAGAGCCCGGTAGTTTAGCAGAAGCCGTCGCGGGATGCCAGCACGCACAATCTGCTATGATTTCCGCATGTTTGGCCACCTGACAGACAAGTTTTCGGATGTCTTCCGCAAGCTATCGGGCCGCGGCAAGATCAGCGATTCCAACGTCCGTGACGCCATGGACGAGGTGCGCACCGCCCTCTTGGAGGCGGATGTGCATTACGAAGTCGTGGAGACCTTCTGCGCCCACGTGCTGGAAAAGGCCGTGGGCACCGAGGTACTCGAGTCGCTGCGCCCCGGGCAGCAGATGATCAAGATCGTCTATGACGAGCTGGTCAACCTGATGGGGCCGGTGGATTCCCACATCATGTACGTCAGCCCGGGGCCCACGGTGATCATGATGTGCGGCCTGCAGGGCTCGGGCAAGACCACCACCTGCGGCAAGCTGGCGGCCTATCTCAAGAAGCGCGACAAGAGCGTGATGCTGGCGGCGGCGGACCTGCAGCGGCCCGCGGCCGTGACGCAGCTTCAGGTACTGTCGGAGCAGGTCCGAGCCGAAGCCCCCGGGAATGGCCAAATCCACTTCTACGCGGAACCCCAGCGCGTGGCCGAATACGGCAAGGCCGTGGGGGCGGCGGTGACGGTGTGCCAGAACGCCCTGAAGGCAGCCCGGCAGGAAAAGTGCGATGTGCTGATCCTGGATACGGCCGGCCGGTTGCATGTCAACGACGAGCTGATGCAGGAACTGCGTCTGGTGAACCAGGCGCTCAACCCGCACCAGATTTACCTGGTGATCGACGCCATGACCGGGCAGGATGCGGTCAACTCGGCCAAGGCCTTCAACGAGCAGCTCGAGCTGGACGGGGTGATCCTGACCAAGTTCGACTCGGACACACGCGGCGGGGCGGCCCTGTCGGTCAAGCAGGTGACGGGCAAGCCCATCAAGTTCATTGGCCTGGGCGAGAAGCTCGATGCCCTGGAGGAATTCCACCCCGAGCGCATTGCCAGTCGGATGCTGGGCATGGGGGACGTGGTGAGCCTGGTGGAGAAGGCCCAGGAGCAGGTTTCGGCCGAAGAGGCGGCCGAACTGCAGGAGAAGATGGCCAAGGGCAAGATGACAATGGACGATTTTCTGGCCCAGCTCAAGAACATCCGGCGCATGGGTTCGTTCAAGAGCCTGATGGGGATGCTGCCGGGCATCGGCAGCCAGCTCAAGGACCTGCCGGTGGACGAGAAGCAGATTGACCGCACCGAGGCGCTCATCTGCTCGATGACCCCCGGCGAGCGCAAGAGCCCCGACGTTATCGATAACTCAAGACGGCGGCGCATTGCGCGAGGCAGCGGCACCCGGCCGGAGGATGTATCGCACCTGGTCAAGGGTTTCGACATGGTGGCCCAGATGAGCAAGCAGATTGCGGGCATGAGCATGCTGTCGCGGATGAAGGCCATGGCCGGGCTGGGGAACATGGATCTGGCGGCCCTGTCGGGCGGGCGGGGCATGCCGCAACTGGGGGGGAATCCCGCGGCCAATAAGCCCAAGTTCAAGCAGCGCAAGAAGAAGAGCCGGTGAGAGGGCATCTTGGATCGGAAAGGTCGGATCGCTCGTCTGGAAGAGGCGTGCCCGGATGGGCGGGGCGCTGGCAGAGGGGGTCTTCCAACGAGGCGCGTCCGCGCGCCGGCGGGCTTTTCTGGCCTGGCAAGTCCGCCCGGTGGCCATGACCCGCCTACACTTCCCAGCGCGCCGGATGGACGCCGGCCAGCGCGAGGGTCCACGCATCAATGAGTCCGCATTCCCACCTTGAAGATGCCGCCACCACCGACGGCATCCCCGTTTCGCCTTCCCTGGGGCCGACGCTGGCCCAGATGGCCGCCCCGCCCCGGGCCACCTCCACCGGTCTGCACACCGTCTATCTGAGTGCGCTGGGCATCGTGCTGGGCCTCTTGGGAGGCTTGCTGGCCCAGGCTTTCATCAAACTCATCGCCTTCATCGCCAACCTCTGCTTTTTCGGGCGCTGGTCTTTCGCCCCGGCCGATATGGGCGCCCAGCATCTGGGCGCCTGGGTGATCCTGGTGCCGGTGGCCGGGGGGCTCATCGTCGGCCTGATCGCCCGCTATGGCTCGCATCAGGTTCGCGGGCACGGCATTCCCGAAGCCATGGAGACCGTGCTGACCAACCGGAGCCGGATTCATCCGCGGCTGACGATTCTGAAGCCGCTGTCGTCGGCGATCGTGATCGGCACGGGCGGGCCCTTCGGGGCGGAAGGGCCGATCATTGCTTCGGGCGGGGCCATCGGTTCGCTGCTGGGGCAGATTCTGCCCAGCACGGTGCAGGAGCGCAAGACGCTGCTGGCGTGCGGGGCGGCGGGGGGGCTGGCGGGGGTGTTTGGCGTGCCCATCGCGGCGGTGCTGATGGCGATCGAACTGCTGCTCTTCGAATTCGCCCCGCGTTCGTTGATTCCGGTGGCCCTGGCCAGTGCGGCGGCGGTGGGGGTGCGGGTGCTATTCGCGGGCTGGGGGCCCATCTTCCCCATGCCCCAAGTGATGGCGCCGACCTCCGGGGCCCTGGTGTGGTACACGCTGATCGGTGCGGTGGTGGGCATGGCGGCGGCGGGCGTGTCGCAGGGCGTGTACCTGGTGGAGGAATGGTTCGAGCTGATTCCCACGCACTGGATGTGGTATCCGGCGATCGGAGCCTTGGCCGTGGGGGTGGCGGGGTGGTTGCTGCCGGCGGTGCTGGGGCCGGGGTACGGGAGCATCCAGGGGCTGTTGACGGGGGAATTTGCGCTGAAGTTCGTGCTGGTGCTGACGCTGATCAAGCTGCTGGCGTGGACCATTGCCCTGGCCAGCGGCACGGCGGGGGGCACGCTGGCGCCGTTGTTCATTATCGGGGCGGGTCTGGGGGTGGGCCTGGGAGCGGCGATCAACGCGCTGGTTCCGGGGGCAGCGGCGGGGACGATTCCGGGGGTGGATTTGAGGATGGCGGCGTTGGTGGGCATGGCGGCGATGTTTGCGGGCACCTCGCGGGCCATGCTGACCTCGGTGGCGATTGCGTTGGAGACCACGCACCAACCGGTGGTGCTGGTGCCGGCCCTGGCGGGGTGTGCGGCGGCGTACCTGTGCTCGTGTCTATTGCTGCAGCATTCCCTGATGACGGAGAAAATGGCCCGCCGGGGCATTCGGGTGCCCACGGAGTACCAGGCGGACCCGTTGGACCAGATCTGGGTGCGGGATGTGGCCAGCGATCGGCCGGTGACGCTGCCGGCGAAACAGAAGCTGGAGGCAGCGCGGCGGTTGCTACGCTCGGGAGACCCGCACTACGGGCACCAGGGTTTTCCCGTGGTGGATGCGCGCGGGGTGGTGGTGGGGGTGCTGACGCGGCGGGACCTGCTCGCGGTGCCCGCGGAAGGGGGCGGGAATAGGGAGGGGGCGCAGCCGGCGGAATCGGCCGAGGGCGAGGCGGCGACGGTGGGCGGGCTCATCCACCGGCCGCCGGTTATCGTGTTCGAAGACTGCACGGTCCGTGAGGCGGTGCAGCACATGCTGAATCATGATGTGGGGCGATTGCCCGTGGTTGGCCGCCAGGAGATGCGGTTGGTGGGGATGATCACCCGTAGTGATGTGTTGACGGCGTATCGCAGGAAGGTTTAGCTTGGCCGGCGCGGGTTACCGCCGGGAGCCGGAGGGCGGATGCCTCGGGCCGCCGGTGGTCAGCCGCCAGAGAATAGTACTCACGCCGCGCTGGGGGTTGGTCAGGTCGGCCAGCCGGCGGCGCTGGGCGTGGAGCAGGTCGCTACGGGTGAGCATGCCCAGGACCTTCAAGGGGCCCGCGCGTGGAAGGACGGGCAGCCGGCCGACATCGTGATCCACCATCTGATCTTCGGCATCGCGCAAGGTGCAGTCGTCGAACACCACGACGGGGCGGCGTTTGATCAGCTCGATCAGGGGTCGGTTGGGGGGGTGGGTGCTTTCAAGCAAGTCGCGACGGGTGAGCACGCCCACCAGATGACTATGGGTATCCAGCACGGGGAAGCCCTGATGCCGGCTCTCGGGCGTGCCATGGGTTAACCAGGTGCGGGTGGCTTGGAGGGTCTGGTCCGCCGGCAGCGATACCAGCGTGGGCGACATGGCGTCGCGAACCAGAATCTGATCGAGGTAGTCGGCGGAGTACTCGGCCGGCACGCGAATACCGCGGCGGGCGAATTTGGCAGTCATGATGCTGTAGCGCATCAGCAGACAGGAGATGAAGAAGGCCCCGGCACAGCCGCCCAGCAGGGGCAGAAGGCCCATGGGTTGGAGCGTGGTTTCAAAGGCGAACACGGCCGAGGCCAGAAGCGCTCTGGAGGCGCCGGCGAAGATGGCGGCCATGCCCACCAGGGCGGCCAGGCGTACATCAATGCCCGCGTGAGGCAGCAGCCAGGCTGCGGCCGCTCCCAGGCCCGTCCCCAGGCCCCCCCCGATAATGAAGAGCGGGGCCAGGGTCCCGCCGGAGGTGCCGCTGCCCAGCGAGACACCCCAGGAAATCAGCTTCCAGAGGGCCACGGCCAAGGCCAGTCGCACGGTGATCCTGGCCGCCAGCATGTCCGTGATGTTGTAGTAGCCGACGCCCAGGGTTCTGGGGGCGATGACCCCCAGCACGCCTACGGCGATGGCGCCGAGGGCCGGCCACCACATCCAGTGCAGGTGAGTGCGGCCGAATAGCGCTTCGACACCATAGACCAGCCGGGTGGCAACCACCGAGGCCAGGCCCACCAGGGCGCCCAGCAGCACGTACGCGGCCATGGCTACCGCGCCGGGCTGAGCCAGGGCGGGCATGGCGAAAATCGGGGCCGGCCCGTGCAGGGCCATGCGCCCCGCCGTGGCCGTGACCGACGCCAGGGCCACCGGAATCAGGGAGCGCGGGCGGTACTCGAACAGCAGCAGTTCCACGGCCAGAAGCACGGCCGCCACGGGCGTGCCGAAAAAGGCCGCCATGCCGGCGGCAGCCCCGGCGGCCAAGAGAGTCTTACGCTCTGCGGCGGTGGTGGTAATGACCTGGCCGACCAAAGAGCCCAGGGCGCCGCCGGTGGCGATGATGGGCCCCTCGGCGCCAAAGGGTCCCCCCGTCCCGATGGCGATGGCCGCCGACAGAGGTTTTAAGAAGGTCAGGCGCGGGGCCATGCGGCTTTGGTTGAGCAGGACCTGTTCCATGGCCTCGGGGATACCGTGGCCGCGGATGCCCTCGGAGCCATAGCGGGCCATCAGGCCCACGACCAGCCCCCCCAGCACGGGAATGCCCACCAGGAACCAGCCCAGGTGGTTGTCCGCCGGGGAGACGTAGCCCCATGACCAGCGGCCGAAAAAGGCCAGGTTGGTGATCAGATTGATGAGACGCACCAGCACCTCGGCGGCCAGAACGGAGAGGATGGCAATGCCGATGGCCAGCAGGCTGATGAAGGCGACGCGGGCGTCCACCAGGGCCACATGGGAGGGAACCTCGGCGGCCTCGAGGGACGGGGCCAGCGAGGGGGACACGGGCAGGCCCTCGGTGGTGGAGGCGTGGGCGGTGTCGTGCTTGGCCATGCGCAGTTCACTCCATTGCGGGAGGAGACGCGGCGCGAGATCCGCCGGGAGGCATTGGAAATGGTAGGAGGGCGGCCGGGGCGGGACCTTCAGAGCCCCGGGAGGGAAACAAACAGGCGGGGGCTTCGACCCGCGGGCGGAACGCCATCGGGTCCTGAACTGGGCTGTTCCACGCGGTCCTGCCCGGGATGGTGAAGGCCAAGATCTATGCGCGGCGATTGGTAGCGCCACGGCTCAGGACTCTTGCGGCCCGGCAAGGAAGCGGCCGAAGCGCAGGGCCAGGGTGGGCAGGATGAGCAGGTTAAGGAGGGTGGACGTGGCCAGGCCGCCCAGGATGACCTGGGCCAGGGGGCCCTCGATTTCCCGTCCCGCCGAGCCGCTGGCGAAGGCCAGGGGCACCAGGCCCAAGGCCGTCACCAGCGCCGTCATGAGAATGGCGGGCATGCGATCCACGGCCCCCTCGATGGAAGTCTGGATGTTCCAGAGGTGGCCCTCGACCTGGACCAGGTGTTGATAATGGGACAAGAGCATGATGGCGTTACGCAGGGTGATGCCGAACAGGGTGACAAAGCCCACCATGGCCCCCAGCGACAGCACGCCCCCGGTGACCCAGGCCGCCGCCACGCCGCCGGCCAGGGCCAGGGGCAGGTTGATCAGCAGCAGGACTACGTTCTGCCAATGCCCCAGAACCATGAAGAGCAGCAGCACGATGCCCGCCAAAGCGATGGCTGAATGAAACAGCAGTTCATGCATGGCCCGGGAGGCGCGCTGGGCCGAGCCGGCGAAGCTGACAATCACGCCGGGCGGCAGTGTCAACCGGGCGATGGCACGCTGGGCCCGCCTCACGAACGGCCCCGCCGAAGTGCCCGTCAGGTGGACCGAGATGACCTGCGCCCTCTGCCCGTCCAGGTGGGAAATCGAATAGAACCCCGGGGCCTCGTACACGCGGGCGACCTGTGCCAGCGGGATCCACTGCCCGCCGGGGGTTTGGATCGGCAGCTTCTGAATCTGGGCGATTCCCGCCGACCACCGGGGTTGAAACAGCATCGTCAGCGGCCAGATGCGTGTCCCATGGTACAGGCGGCCAACCAATTGCCCGTGTACCAGCAGTTGCACATAGTGCAGCACGGCCAGGGGCGTCAGCCCCCAGCGTTGCAGGGGCCCGCGCCGCAGGCGCACCTTGACCTCCGGCGCGTTCCAGGCCGTCTGCGGGGCCACGCTCCGCGCCCCCGGAATCGTCTTCAGTACCGCCGTAACCCGCGCCGACGCTTCTTGCAGCGCGGTGAAATCATTGCCAGCAAGCTGCACCACCACCGGCGCCCCGGAGCCCGAGATGGTCTCGTTAACCCGCTCCGACAGCTCGGTGTTGTAGTACAGCAGCACGCCGGGAAACTGCTTCAGGACGCCATCCATCGCCGCGCGGAACTTCGTGGCCTGCGCCGGCGACAGGGGGCGCACCTTGATGAAGTAGGCGCTGTACTGCGGCCCCACCACGTCCCCGGCCAGGGCCGAGCGCCCGGCATGCTGGGCCACTTCTTCCACATAGGGGATCTTCCGCAGGGCTGCCGTCACGCGGTTGCCGATCGCGATGGATTGCGCCAGCGAAGCGCCGGAAACCAGATCCAGGTGCAGCACATAATCACGTTCGTTGAGCCGTGGGAACAGCACGGTCTTCAAAAACGGGAATCCCGCCAGCATGCCCAGGGTGATGATCGCGGTGGCGAAGATCACCGCAGTGCGCCAGCGTTCGACGAGGGATAACAGCCGGCGGTAATGCTGCTTCAGCCAGGCGGTCGCCCGGGCCTCCTGCCCCTTTTGGGCCACTTTTGGCAAGAGCACCAGGCCCAGGGCGGGCGTCAGGGTCAACGCCAGAACCAGCGAGGACAGGACCGCTGCGATATAAGCGATGCCCAGGGGGGCGAAAAATTTCCCCGCCAGCCCGCTGAGCCCGAAGATGGGCAGGAACACCAGCACCACCGCCACCGTCGCAAAGACCACCGCCGACCGCACCTCGATGGAGGCCTCCAGCACCACCGCCAGCGCCGCCCGCGGCTCGGCCCGCTCCCGGTTCAGCCTCAGGCGGCGCAGGATGTTCTCCACGTCGATGACCGCATCATCCACCACCTCGCCGATGGCCACCGCCAGGCCGCCCAGGGTCATCGTGTTGAGCGTGTAGCCCAGGTGGACCATGATCGCCACCGCCGAGACCAGCGACAGCGGGATTGCCAGGCACGAGATGAGGCTGGTGCGCCAATGGCCCAGAAACACCACCAGCACCAAGAGAACCAGCCCCGAGCCGATCAAGAGGGCGCTGGTCAGGTTGTGCAGCGCGGTGGTGATGAAATCGGCGCTCTGCAGGATCTTGCCGTGCAGATCGATGCCCTGCCGGCTCAGGGCCGGCTTAAGATCGTTCAGGGCCGTCTGCACGCCCCGGGTCACCTCCAGCAGGTTGGCGCCGTAACCCAGACCGATCATCAGCAGCACCCCCGGCTGGCCGTTGATGGAGGAAGCTCCGACGGGGGGCAGATGCCCGATGGCCACCTGCGCGACATCGCCCAGCGTCACGACCTGCTGCCCGTCGATCGCCACCGGCGTGGCCGCCAGTTGTTCGAGCGACTTGGCCTGCCCATGCACGCGCAGGGTCAGGGTCTGGTTAGGCGTGGTGATAAATTCCGCCCCCACCAGGCCGCTGGCCTGGCGGGCGGCCGCCAGGACCTGCTGCGTCGAAACCCGGTATTGCATCAGCCGCCGGGGGATCAGCCGGATCTGGTAATCCTTTTGCAGGCCCCCCACGACCGCCACTTCGGAGACGCCCGGAACCGCCAGTAAGCGCGGCTGCATCAGCCAGTCGGCGACGGTGCGCAGGTGGCGCAGGTTGTTGGACGGGCTGGTGATGCCCACCACGGTCACCCAGCGGATGGAACTGGCCAGCGGCATCAGCACCGGCGTGTGTACGCCGGGGGGCAACTGTCCGGCCACCTGCCCCAGCCGCACCGCCACCGCCTGCTGGTCATGCAGAATGTTCGAGCCGCTGGGAAACAGGACTTTGACCACGGAAATTCCCTGCAGCGAATGGGAAAAAATCTTCTGGGCCCCCACGTTGCCGGCCAAGGCCTGCTCGATGGGCGTGGTGACCAGTTGCTCCACCTGCCGCGGGCTGAGTCCGGGCGCCAGGGTCTTGATCTTCAACTGCGGATGAATGAAATCGGGATAGACGTCGAAGCGGGCCGTCACAAT
>JAJXSS010000109.1 GCA_021784455.1 Planctomycetota bacterium | reverse complement strand
AACTGGAGGGGTAAGGGGCGGGCGTCCGAGCGGGCCGCGACCGTGAGGTGCGGTGTGCAAAGGGGCTGCGGACCAGAAAGACCGCTCCCTGCGGGACGCGGCATATTGCGAACGGCGGCATGTGAAGTTGTTCATCCGGGGGCGGAGTCAGGAAGATGTTCGGCCGGGGCCGAACCTACAATGGCAGACCTGTCAAGGGAGGCATTTCCATGAATTCGATCTGGTTGGTGATTACGGCTTTGGCCGCATTTGCCGTGGCGTATCGCCTGTACGGGGCCTTTCTGGCCGCCAAGATTGCCTGCCTGGACGATCGCCGCCCGACGCCGGCCCACCGGCTGAAGGACGGCGTGGACTATCACCCGACCAACCGGCTGGTGCTGTTTGGCCACCATTTTGCGGCCATTGCGGGGCCTGGGCCGCTGATCGGCCCGGTGCTGGCCGCCCAGTGGGGTTACCTGCCCGGAGCCACGTGGATCATCGTGGGGGCCTGCCTGGCGGGCGGGGTGCATGATTTCGTGACGCTCTGGGCCTCGGTACGCGAGGACGGGCTGTCGCTGCCCAAGATCGCGCAGCGCAATATCGGCCCGCTGGCGGGCATCACCACCTCGCTGGCCACGCTGTTCATCATCATTGCCATCCTGGCCTCGGTGGCGATTGTGGTGGTCAACGCCCTGGCGGAAAGCCCCTGGGGCATGTTCACCATTCTGGTGACCATCCCGGCGGCCCTGCTGACGGGATTGTGGATGTACAAGATCCGCCCCGGGCGCATCGTGGAAGCCTCGGTGATCGGGGTCAGCCTGGTGCTGGCGGGGGTACTCTTGGGCAAGCCGTTCGCCGAATCATCCTGGGCTGGCGCGCTGCTGTTCAGCAAACCCACACTGTCCCTGATGCTGCCGGCGTATGCCTTTGTGGCCTCGTGCCTGCCGGTATGGGTGCTCATGTGCCCGCGCGATTATCTGAGTTCGTACATGAAGATCGGCGTGATCGCCGTGCTGGCGGTGGGGCTGATCGTGGCCCACCCGGTGCTGAAGATGCCGGCCACAACCGCCTTCCTGTCCGGGGGCGGGCCGGTGATATCGGGCACTGTCTGGCCGTTTGTGTGCATCGTGATCATGTGCGGGGCCCTGTCGGGCTTCCATGCTCTGATCGCGTCGGGCACGACGCCCAAGATGATCAACCGGGAGCGTGACATCCGGCCGATCGGCTACGGGGCCATGCTGGTGGAAGGGATGGTGGCAATTACGGCCCTGATCGCCGCGTGTGCCCTGGAGCCGGGCGACTATTTCCTGATCAATGTCAGCGATAAGACCCCCAGCCACGCCTATACGGCCATGATGGCCCAAAGCCCGGCCCAACTGGGCTTTGATCCCCGGCCCAAGCAGATCGCTGTGCTGGAGGCGGAAACGCAGGAGAGCCTGGCGCACCGTCCCGGCGGGGCCGTCACCCTGGCTGTGGGCATGGCCAAAGTGTTTGCGACGCTGCCGGGCATGCGGCAACTGGTGGCCTACTGGTACCACTTTGTCATCATGTTTGAGGCCCTGTTCATCCTGACGCTGCTGGAAACGGGCACGCGGGTGGCGCGATTTGTCTTCCAGGAAACGCTGGGCCGGCGCGGGGTGGCCGCCCAGCCCCCGCCCCCGCCCCCGCCCCCGGAATTGGCCCCGCCCCCGGAATTGGCCCCTCCCCCGGAATTGGTCCCGCCCCCGGAATTGCCGCTGGAATTAGCTGCGGGAATGGTTGCGGAGGAAGGGGCCGCCAGCGCTCCAGCGCGGCCGAACTGGCTCATGAATATCGGGATGAGCGCCGTGGTATCCGCACTTTGGGGCTACCTTCTTTACACGGGCAACCTGGACACGCTGTGGCGTATGCTGGGCATTGCCAACCAGCTCTTGGCCACCATTGCCCTGGCCGTGGGCACGACGTACCTGCTGAATCACGCGCCCAGGCGGGTTTATGCCCTGTGCACGGGTGTGCCGTTCGCCTTCGTTCTGGCCACGGTGCTGACGGCGGGCGTGCAGAGCATCGAAGGCTGGTGGGCGGAGGCGGCGGCCCAGGGCGGAGCCGAAGCCTTCCAGCTTCGCCTGATGTGCGTGCTGGCGGGCATCATGGTCGTCCTGACGCTGGCGATTACCGGGGATGCCCTGCGCCGCTGGTGGAGCATCCTCAAAGGGCCGGCCGGAGCGCTGGCGAGCGAGCCGGTATAGGCTTGAGTGGGCCCGACCATCACCATGGGGTGGGAGGAGTTCCTGGAGCGCACGATCCTCTGCGGGCCGCAGGATGATGGGTTACGGTCGAAGACGGCCCAACCCATTTTGCCGCGCAGGGGTGGTCGGCTCGGATGGGTGCTGCGGGATCGCGTTGATCCGCTATGATGGTGTCCGGGAGCCGGGGTTCTGGAGTTGACTGTGAAGACGATTTTCTGTGCATTGATGCTGGTGGGCGCGGTGATGACGGCCGGGTGTGCCGAGTTTCGCCCCATCAGCCGGCCGGTGGTCCAGGTGCAGGCCGTGCAACTGGCGGGTGAGTCGAATGAGGGCGCCCGCATCCAGGTGACGCTGCTCTTGAAGAACCCCAACCAGGTGGCCCTGCCACTGGTCAGCACCAACTATCGCGTCGAGGTGCCCGGGGTGGGGGGCTTTGCCTTTGGCGATGATTCCAACCGAACCCTGCCGGCGGGCGGCACGCAGACGCTGGTCCTGCCGGCCGCCATCGCCACGCACGGGCAGAACTTGAAAGGGGCGGCCTGCCAGGTATCCGGATCGGTCAGCTACAACCCTCCGGGCATGCTGCGGCGTCTGCTGACGGAAAGCGGCGTGCCTGAACCCACGACGCCCTTCAGCGTCCGCCGGCCGCTGCAATAACATCCCATGCACGCTCTGTTTGATGAACGACGTTATCTGATCCCGTTCCGCACCGCGCTGCTGCCGCAGATCTTCACCGATGTGCTGGTGATCGGGGGGGCGTGGCGGGCCTGCGGGCGGCGCTGGCGGCCGCGGAACACTCGGATGTGATCGTGGCGGCCAAAGGCGACCTGCACGGATCCAACACCTACTGGGCCCAGGGGGGTGTCGCGGCCGTGATGGCCAGCGACGATACGACCGAATCCCACATCGAGGACACGCTGACGGCCGGGGCCGGGCTGTGCGATGTGCCCATCGTGCGCCGCGTGGTGGAAGAGGCCCCTCAGCGGATCCAGGAACTGATCGACTGGGGGGCGGAATTTGACCGCACGAACGATGGCAACGGTGGCGGGCCGCTGGCCCTGGGGCGTGAAGGAGGGCACTCCTGTCCGCGCATCGTGCACGCTCATGGCGATGCCACGGGCAAGGAATTCGTCCATACCCTGGAACGGGTGGTGCGGCAGCACGACCGCATCCGTATTTTTGAGAACTGCTTTGTTCTGGACCTGATCACACTGGACGGGGAACCCACCCGTTGCGCGGGGGCGATCACGCACCACCCCAAGTACGGTCTGCAGGTGATCTGGGCCGCGGCCACCATTCTGGCTTCGGGTGGCTGCGGCCAGGTGTACCGCGAATCGACCAATCCGCCGCTGACCACCGGGGACGGCATGGCGGCGGCCTATCGGGCCGGAGCCCGCCTGGCCGACATGGCCTTCATGCAGTTCCACCCCACCACGCTATACGTGGCCGGCGCCAGCCGGTCGCTGATTTCCGAGGCGGTGCGCGGCGAAGGGGCCTTCCTGCTGGACCGCAATCATCACCGGTTCATGCCGGAATACCACGAAATGGCGGAGCTGGCCCCGCGCGACGTGGTGACGCGGGCCATCATTCAGCAGGTGGCCCGGACCAACTACAGCCACGTCTTTTTGGATGCGCGGCACCTGGGGGGCGAGCACTTTGCCCAGCGTTTCCCCGCCATCTACGACCTGTTGCGCAAGTACAACATCGATCCGGGCACCGATCTGATTCCCATCCACCCCTCGGCCCATTACATGGTGGGCGGGGTGCGCACAGACGAGATGGGGCGCACGAATATCGAGGGGCTATTCGCGGCCGGAGAAGTATCGTGCAGCGGCCTGCACGGGGCCAACCGCCTGGCCTCCAACAGCCTGCTGGAGGGCCTGGTTTTCGGCAACATCGTGGGCCAGGCCTGCTATGACGTGGTCAAACAGTACATGAAGTCATCGGTCAAAGTGGTTTCGGACATCCGCCCTTCGGACCGCTCGGAACTGAACCTGGAAGATGTGCGTTCCAGCCTGCGCAGCGTGATGTGGCGGCATGTGGGCATCGAGCGTGACGGGCGGCGCCTGGTGGAAGTGGCGGAGATGATCGATTTCTGGGCCCGCTACACCATGGATAAGATCTTCGACGACCGCAGCGGCTGGGAGGTCCAGAACCTGCTGCTGGTGGGGGCCCTGATGGTGCGTTCGGCCCAGTGGCGCAAAGAGAGCCGGGGGGGGCACTACCGTGTGGACTATCCCGCCTCGGATGAAGCCTATCGCGTGCACTGCGTGTGGCAGAAAGGCGCAACGGAACCCCAGACCCAGCCGGTGCAGATGTAGGTCCGCCCGGGCCCGAATGCGGCGGGCAGAGGTCGTGCCCGATTGGCCCAGGGCGGCGGGCCTGGGGTCTAGGGTCTGGCCGAGCCGTGCGTTGACTGCGTGGACTGGGGGCGGCCGGCGGCGCAGATGCCGGGGCCTTGAAGACTCGTCCCCGGCCCTCGAAGGATGACTCCATCCGCAAGACCCTATACCCTCTTGCCCCCGCAACCCGACACCCGAATCCCGGAACCCCTCCCCATGCCCGTTCGTTACATCCAAGGCATCTACCTCGCCGACACCGCCACCGTCCTGGGCGAATTGACCCTGGGGCCCGATGTCAACATCTGGCACGGGGCTTCGGTACGCGGGGATGTGGCCCCGATCACCATCGGCGCCGGCACCAACGTGCAGGATGGTGCCGTCATCCACTGCGACAAAGGCTTTCCCAATATCATCGGGGCGAATGTCATCATCGCCCATCACGCGGTCTGCCACGGTGAGGCCATCGGTGACGGTTCCATGATCGGCATCGGGGCCAAAGTCCTGGGCCACACGAAGATCGGCAAGGGTTGTATCGTGGCCGCCGGGGCGGTGGTGCCTCCCGGCATGGAGGTGCCGGATGGGATGGTGGTGATGGGGATCCCCGCCAAGATCGCCCGCCCGACCAACGACAAGGAAAAAGCCTACCTGGCCGCCATCCCCCCGCGCTATATCGAGGTGGCCCGCTTGCACGCCCAGCACCCCGATGACCCGCGGGTGCGTCGATGGGGGGACTAACACAGGAGCCGCAGGCTGGCTGGTGGCGCAGGCGTTTTCGCCTGCGGGGCCCCGCTGTTCCGGCCGAGGGCCGCCAACGCGCCTTGGCCCGGAACCATCCCCGATCGCCCGCCAGCGGCGGGCTCAACGCAAGCGGGGACGCTGGCGCCACCTGGCCGCACCCTTGGGTTCCTGCGCTTTCTGCGGTTCCAGCGGTTATGCTTACCGCATGTTTCTTTTCCCTGCCATCGATCTTCGCAACCACCAGGTGGTGCGCCTTTTAAAGGGCGATTACGACCAGCAGACAACGTACGGGTCTGACCCACTTGCTCAGGCGCGGGCGTTCCAAGACGCCGGGGCTACGTGGTTGCACGTGGTTGATCTGGATGGGGCGCGCTCGGGCACGCCCGTGCATCTGGAGGAAATTGGCCGAATTTGCCGCGATACGCATCTGAAGGTGGAAGTCGGGGGCGGGATCCGCAACGAAAGGACCATCGATCAGCTACTGGCGGCGGGCGTCGACCGGGTGATCCTGGGCACAGCCGCCTTGCAGAACTGGGCGTGGTTCGAGGAGCTTGCCCGGCAGCCGACCTACGCGCACAAGCTGGTGCTGGGTCTGGATGCCAAGGCAGGCAAAGCCGCCGTGGCCGGCTGGGAGAAAACCACCGAATTGACCGCGCTGGAGGTGGCCCGGCGGGTGACGGGCTGGCCGCTGGGGGCCATCATCTACACCGATATCGCCACCGATGGCACCCTTGAAGGGCCCAACCTTCCGGCCACGCAGGCCCTGGCCCAGGCCACGGATGTGCCGGTAGTTTCTTCCGGGGGGGTGGGCGATCTGGAGCATTTGCGGGCTTTGCGGTATCTACCCCTTCAGGGTGTGATTGTCGGCCGAGCCCTCTATGAGCAGCGGTTTACGGCGCGGCAGGCGATTCAGGTTCTGGAACAGGGCCAGTAGACGACGCCTCCTCCCTCAGCCCCCAGATTGATGGTCGCCCCCCCCCGCAGGGGCGACACGCACCCGGAGCGCCCGAGCCCCGGCTGCGCGGGTTGCGCCGGGGAAGCTACAATTGTGGGACGGCGACGGGCCGCCAACCTCAAAGACAAAGGCGTTTCCTCGATGCTCATTGGCAAGGATACCGTGGTCAGCTTCGATTACACCCTGACCGATGGCCAGGGCCAGGTGCTGGATTCCTCGGATGGTCGGCATCCCATGTCCTACCTGCATGGTTGTGGCAACATCATCCCCGGCTTGGAGCGGGCCCTGGAGGGCAAGACCACCGGCGACAGTCTGAAGGTGAACGTGGCGGCCCGGGATGCCTACGGTCTGCGGCAGGATGAGCTGGTCGTCGAGGTGCCGCGGGCCCAGTTCAAGTCGGGCGATATCAGCCCCGGCATGCGCTTCCAGGCCATGGATCATGCCGGCCAGGTGCGCATCGTGACGGTGACCCAGGTGAGCGCCGAGGCGGTGACGGTGGATGCCAACCACCCGCTGGCCGGTCAGGACCTGAACTTTGATGTCAATATCCGCGAGGTGCGGGCCGCCACTGCGGAAGAGCTGTCCCAAGGCCAGCCCCACCACGCGTGCTGCGGCCGGCACCAGCACGGGGAAGAGGGCTGCTGCGAAGAGCACGAGCACGGCCACGGCCACACGTGCCAGCACGAGGGCGGCTCGGGCTGCGGTCACGGAGCGTAACGAGCATTTCCCATCTCCTGCTGCTCCACCTGCCGTTTATCGAGGACCAATCATGCGCGTACTCCTGGACCATGATCCCTTTGCAGATTCGGCCTCCTATTCTTTCGAAGGCAGTCGGTGGCGCGGGCAGTGGATCGGCCACCCGGACCACCGGGGTCAGGAGGCCGTGGTCCTGGCGTTTCGCCGGCGCTGGGACTGCCCATCGGCCCGCCGTCTGCGCCTGCATGTGAGTGCGGATGAGCGCTATGAGCTGTATCTGGATGGTCAGCGCATCGGCCGGGGCAGTGAGCGCGGTGACCCCTGGAACTGGTTCTTCGAAAGCTACGATCTCGAACTCCCGGTCGGGCCGCACACGCTGGTGGCGCGGGTGTGGTGGTTGGGCGGGGGGGCACCCTATGCCCAGTACTCTTTCCACCCGGCATTGCTGTTGGTGGCCCAGGGCGAAGGCGGGGACGTTCTGAATACCGGCGCGGCCGGGTGGGAAGTCAAGGCGGTCGGGGGCTACACCTTCTTGTCGCCGCAGGCGATGGGCGGCTTTTTCGCCGTGGGGGCCAAGCAGGACCTGGATGGCCGGGGTTATCCCTGGGGCGTGGAGAAGGGCGAAGGGGACGGCTGGGTGGCGGCCCAGGCTATCGCTCGGGCCCACAGCCGGAGTCAAATGGGGGAAAGCGTCGATCGGTGGCTGCTGCGGCCGGCCGTGCTGCCGCCCATGCTCGAAGAATCCGTTCACGTCGGCCTGGTGCGTCATGTTTCGGCGCCTCAATCTCCCGAGGCCCTGCCCACCGTGCAGGCCGGGGATCACCGGCCGAACGAAGCGGGGGCGTGGCAGCGTCTGCTGAGCGGGCAGGGGAGTGTGACCGTGGCTCCGCACAGTTGCCGCCGGGTGATTCTGGACTTGGAGAACTACTACTGCGCCTATCCGGACCTGGTGCTGTCAGGCGGGTGTGGCGCAGCGGTGCGGATCTTCTGGGCCGAGGCTCTGTTCGAGCAGCCCAAAGGCTGGGACAAGGGTCAGCGGGACGAACTCGAAGGCAAGTATTTCCGGGGCATGGGCGATACCTTCCGCGCAGATGGCGGCCGCAATAGAGCCTTCACGACCCTCTGGTGGTCTGCCGGTCGCTATATCGAAATCCTGGTCACCACCGGCGATGAGGCGCTGACACTCGACCGGTTCACCATCAGAGAGACGCACTATCCCTGGCGTTTCGAGGGTGATTTTCAGGCGTCGCGGCCGGCCCTGGCCTCCGTAACTCCCATCGCCCTGCGTACCCTGGAAATGTGTTCCCACGAAACCTATATGGACTGCCCGTATTATGAGCAGCTCATGTACGTCGGCGATACCCGGCTGGAGGTCCTGACCTCGTACCTGCGCAGCCGCGATGACCGGCTGCCGCGCAAGGCCCTGTTGCTGTTCGACCAGTCGCGCGGGCCGGACGGCCTGACCCATTCGCGTTATCCCACGCGAGTCCGGCAAATCATCCCGCCCTTTTCCCTGTGGTGGATCGCCATGGTGCACGACTATGCCCGGTGGCGGGATGATGGCGACCTGGTCCAGCAACTCATGCCGGGGGTGCGGGCGGTGGTGGAGGCCTACCTGCCACAGGTGGCGGCCGATGGCCTGTTGCACGCCCCTGGGGGCTGGAACTTCATGGACTGGGCGCCGGGATGGAAGGGGGGGATTCCACCCCTGGGGCCGCAGAGGACCAGTGCGATTTTGAGCTGGCAGTTGGTGCTGGTGCTGACTCAGGCGGCCGAACTGGAGGATCGGGCCGGGGAAACGGAACTGGCCCAGCGTCTCAGGCGCCGGGCATCCGTCCTGGCCGCGGCCACCGATGCCGCATTCTGGGTGGAAGAGCGCGGCCTGTATGCCGATGACAGCAGCCGGGCTACGTTCAGCGAACACGCCCAGTGCCTGGCGATGCTGTCCGGCCTGGTGCCGCCGGGGCGGAAGGAACGGATGGCCCAGTCGCTGTTTGCCGCCGCGGACCTGACGCGGGCCACCATTTATTTCCTGCATTATCTGTTTGAGGTCTGCCGCCTCACCGGCCGGGTCGATGTGCTTCTGCAGCGTCTGGACCTGTGGACCGGACTGCCTGGGCGCGGGCTCAAGACCACGATCGAAAGCCCCGAGCCCACCCGCTCGGACTGCCACGCCTGGGGCGCACACCCGGTTTTCCATTTCGGGGCCACCATCCTGGGCGTGCGCCCGGACGGCTGGGGCTTTGGCAAGGTCCGGATTCAGCCGCAATTGGGTTCGCTGGCGTGGGCCCACGGTGCGGTGCCGCATCCGAAGGGCATGATCACGGTCAGCGCCCGCCGTGAACCTCAGGGCTGTCAAATCAACGTTGAATTGCCTCCTGATCTGCACGGGGAACTGGTTTGGGCCGGCCAGAACCACCCCATCGGCCCGGGGCCACGCGAGTTCCACCTGGGGCCGGCCTGACCCCCGGAATCCCCCCCGGACTTCCCCCCGGAATTCCCCCGGAATCCGTTCCCGGAATAGCCTCGGAAGTCACGCCGGAAACTTCCCCGGCGCGTCGCACGCGACGTTCACGCCAGACGAACCCTTATAGACCCGCAACCGGCGGCACAGGTCTATGGCTGGTGCCAAATCGAGCGCTTGTCGCCCCACCAGCGGGAGGCCTGTGCCGCCAAAACCTGAATGCGTTCGTTCGTTCTGGGCTGCTGGCTCCCGGCCGGGCAAAGTGCACGAAACGCGGATATAATCAAGCCGGTTGGCCCGGAGGCGGAAAGCGTCGCGTTTCACGAATTGCAAAGGGTTGCGAATGGGCACCAGCTTCGGTGCGCTGTGCACGGACTTTTACATCAATACCAAGCTCGCGGTGAAGATGGATCTGCCCAGCGAGCGGGAAACCATCCTGCATCTGGCCGACCGGATCCACCGGGGGGTGCCGGGGATGGAGAATTTCCACCGCTACGAGGGCGAAGTGGTGCTGGAATCCAACCGCCGGGAAACCGAGTACCACTGGATGTCGCTGCGCCGCAACTCGGTGCGGACAGGGCACGTGAATCCCGATTCCATGGATGCGGCCTACAAATTTCATAAGTTCGTGCTGGAGCAGGCGCCCTATCACCTGACCATCAGCCCCCTGGATGTGGACTATCTGGAACTGCTCTTTGGCTTCGACCTGGAATGCAAGGCCAGCCACGATGAGGTCGTGTTCGATGCCCTGCTGGCGGCCACGCCGCTGGGCAATCTGATGCACATCCCCGGGGCCAAACCCCTGGATGTGCAGCCCATGTTTGGCCTGTCGTTGACCAAGTCGGGCGACCTTCAGGCTTATTTCGAAGTCCGCACCCGCTCGCGCAGCCGCCGGGGCGGTACACAGCGTTCGGCCAAGGAGCCGCTGTCCGTCTTCCTGACTCTGCGCCGCTACGGTCCGGTGCACAAGCTGGAGCAGCTTCTGAAGGAATTTGACGACCTGAAGACCCACGCCGAGACGCTGGCTTCCGAGCGTGTGGTACCCGATCTGGTGATGCCCATTTCGCGCCAGATCACGTCGAGCAACGCGTAGGTTCAGTCCGGGCCGAACAACTTTTCATGTGCGGGTTCAGGCCTGCCCGAACAGTTTCTTGAGCTCGTCGGGGCATTGGCACAGAGCCTCGGGCGCGAGC
>JAJXSS010000108.1 GCA_021784455.1 Planctomycetota bacterium | reverse complement strand
CGGGCGGTGGTCCTTCCCCACCGGCCGGTGGCGTTGCCGCGGGGGCGGCCGGTGCTTCGCCGCCGTGGGCCGCCACGGCGATGGCCGCGTGAATGGCCGCCCCGTGAGCCACCGCCTCGTCGGGCGACACCGAGGTGTTGGGCGTCTTGCCCGAGATGCGCTGGAGCATCTCCTGCACTTGCGGCATGCGCGTCGAGCCGCCCACGGCCAGCAGTTCATCCACGGCGTCCCAGGCCAGCCCGGCGTCGCGCAGGACCCGGCTCACCCGGCTTTCCGATCGGAACAGCAGGTCGGCCGTCAACTGGTCAAACTCGGCCCGCGTGATCTGGCCGCGCAGGCTCTTGCCCGCATGATTAACGACATAGGGCGTATGGGTGCGGCGGGACAGGTCCTTCTTGGCTTCCTCGGCCAGGGACATGAGCTGCTGGCGCGACAGCGGATCGTCGCGCGGGTCATCCCCATGCTCGCGCACGAAGAGATCGGCCAGATGGTTGAACAGCCGCTCATCCCAGTCCCGCCCGCCCAGCCGCACATCGCCGGCGGTGGCCAGAACCGTCAGGTCGCCGCCCACGGTGCGCAAGAGGGTCACGTCGAACGTGCCGCCGCCCAGGTCATAGACCAGCACGGTGCGGGGCTGGCCCCGGGCCACAGTGCCATCGGCCACGAAACCGCGGTAGGCATAGGCCAGGGCCGCCGCGGTCGGCTCGTTGATGATGTCCAAAAGGCGCAGGCCCGCCAGCTCGGCGGCGGCCGCGGTGGCCTGGCGGCGGAATTCGTCAAAGTAGGCCGGCACGGTGATGACGGCCCCGTCGATGCTCCCGGCCCGGGCCCGGGCATCCTGCATGAGCTTGCGCAGGATCATGGCGCTGAGCGTGATGGGAGACAGCCGCTGGCCCAGGAGAACCCGAGGATAGAAGTCATCGCCCATGTAGCGCTTGACATCCTCGGCTACGCGGTCGGGTTCGGCCAGACTGGCCCGGCGGGCTTCCCGCCCGACGATGACCTCAGTCTCGGACTCGAATAGCACCACCGAAGGCGTGGTCAGGTCGCCTTCGGCATTGGGAATGGTGACGGGCTTACCGTCCCGGTCCAGGTAGGCCATGGCCGAGAACGTCGTCCCCAGGTCTATTCCGATGTATGGCATCAGTGAACCCCCGTAGGTGTCCGAAATAGGAACCGGTTAACACAAGCCGCCGACAACCACACAGAAAGCTTACCTCTGGCGCTCACACTCTGCCACCGCCAGCCGCCGCAGTTTACTGCCGCGCTTCGGCCGCGCTGACGTGGCGCTGGCCCGAGGGGCGGGTTTCCACCGCCACGATGGCCGGTTCCTTTTCGCCGATCGCCTTCATCCGGTCCAGCAGACGCTGGCGCATGATCTCGCGCACTGCCTGGTGCGATTGCAGGTGGACCAGGTTCTGCAGTTCGTGGGGGTCGTACTTCAGGTCGTAGAGGAACGCTTCGGTGTAGGTCGTGGCCCCGCCCGCCTGGTCCTGGGCCTCCCGGGGGGCCATCACGCAGTATTTCCAGCGCTGGGTGCGGACCGCCCGGCCGCAGCCGTTCTCACTGATCTGCAGAAAAATCTCTTCCGGCCAGTCCCCCCGCCGGCCGCCCAGCAGGGGCCGGATCGATCGCCCCTGCATGGAGGCTGGAACCTCCAGACCACAGGCATCCAGCAGCGTGGGCGGCAGGTCCACCAGCGACACCAGTTCGTCCACCCGGCCGCCGCCCTCGAAGCCCGGACCGCACAGCAGCGCCGGCACGCGGATGGACGATTCATGGCAACTGCGCTTGTATTCGGCATTGCGGGTCTTGAAGTGACAGCCGTGATCGGAGGTAAACAGGATGATGGTGTCCCGGTCCAGTTCCAGGGATTTCAAGGCGTCGAGCACCCGCCCGAAGGCCTCATCCAGGCGCTTGACCATGCCGTAGTAGCCCCCCAGATGCGCGTGGGCCGAGCCCCCGGCCAGGATCGCTTCGCCCGGCTGGCGCGCCGATTCGTGCAGAGGCAGGGCCGCCAGATCAGGGGGCATCCAGCGGCCGGTATAGCGCTCGCGGTAGCCATCGGGCGGGGGATAGTCATCGCGGTCGTTCTGGAAATGCGGTTCAATAAAGGACATCATCAGGAAGAATGGTTTGTCCTGGTGGCGGTCGATAAAACGAATGCCGGCATCGGCCAGGGCATCGATGCGGTAACCCGGCAACCGGACCGGCCGGTCGTCATTGTCGTACAGAACGGTGTGGTACTCATCGATGCTGAATTCCAGGGCCTCGGCGCCCAGCCATTCCTGATATCCCCCGCGCCGCCGGGCCGGAACGATGCCGCCGCTGCCGGTGGTGTGGCCGGTTCCCCCCAGATGCCACTTGCCGATGTAGCCGGTGCGGTAACCCGCGGCATTGAAGAGGTGGGCCAGCGTCACGGCGTCATCCCCCAGGGCCAGGCCATTGTGCCACACCCCGGTACGGGTGGCGTACAATCCGGTTTGCAGGCAGGCCCGGGCCGGACCGCACACCGGCTGGCAGGTGAAACATCGGGCCAGATGGGTGGCCCGCTGGGCGACGCGGTCGAAGTTGGGCATCAAGTCCAGCGGGTTGCCGTGCAGGCCGCTGGTGTCCCAGCGCTGCTGGTCGGTAAAAAAGACAACGACGTTGGGCTGGCGGGCTGGCGTCTGGGGCATGGGTAACTCCGAAGTCTAAGACAGGATAACGCCCTGTGATGGTCTCCGGTAGCCGGCGTTATGAAGGGGCTTGCCGCCTATATCGCCCTGAAAACGCATATGGGAATTGCCATTGAGGCGAAGGGTGATAAGCTAGGGGGTTCGGGTTGGCGCCCCGCGACGGCCGGAGGGAAACCGGCGGCCGGCGGGGCCCCGTCGGGGACGGACCAGGGAGTCCGGCCGGGCGAGGGTGGGACCGCGGATTGGAGTTGCAGGCGATGGCGTTGACTAAGGCGTGGGCCAGCTACTTCCGCAGCAGTGTGCGGATGCGCGGGCGGCAGTACCAGACCCAGGGGCGGGTGCATCAGCAGCCGCCCCAGGCCGGCGAGTTGATCCGGGCTTCCGTGACCGGCAGCCGCGACTACACGGTCGTCATCCGCGATGACGGGGCCAGCACCTCGGCCACCTGTACCTGCCCCTTGTTCAGCTCGGGGCAGTACTGCAAACACATCTGGGCCACGTTGGTTGAGGTGGAGAAAAATGGCCTGCTCGCGGAACGCACCGCCCTGGGCGCGGCTCGCGGTATTGAAGCCGGCCCGCCCCAGCCGCCCAAGGCCCGCAAACGCGACCCCAACGAAACCCGCCACCGTCCCAGCCATGAACCCCAGTGGATGGGCCGACTGAGCCTGTTGCGCTATGCCGCCACGGAAACCCCCGAAGTGCCGGGATCCGTGCCCGGCCCTGTCGCCACCGTGACCCCGCGTCAGGTCTGCTACATCGTGAACGTGGATCTGTCCCTGGCAGCCCACCGCCTGGTGATCGATCTGAACCAGCGGCAAATGACCCGGGCCGGCTGGGGCGCCCTTAAGCCCCTGAAACTTACCCCCGATCAGATCCCCACTCTGACCGACCCCCAGGACCGCGAGCTGTGCGCCTTGATCCTCGGCGGCCGCTCTTGGCAGGACATGGACCGGCTCGAGAGCCCCAGGCCCCAGGAAACCTATGTCCTGGCCCCCGGGGCCCGGCGCACGCTGCTCAAACGCCTGATCGCCACCGATCGCTGCTTCATCCAAGGCGACGAGGTGGAACGCAGCGATGACCCCGACCGCCTCGCCCCCCTGCGGTGGGACACCGACGAGCCCTGGGTGCTGTGGCTGGCCTGCGCCGATGAGGGCGAGGATTTCCGCTTTTTCCTGCAACTCCGCCGCGCTGAGGCCACCCTGCCCATCACCCGGCCACGCCTCCTCTTGAGCGGGCCCGATGGTCTGGTGTTCTACGGCAACCACGCGGCCCCCTACGAGGAACGCGAAGCCGCCCACTGGGCCGAACATTTCCGCACCGGCCTGCAACTGGAGTCCACCGCCGAGGGCCTGCGCGTGCCCGTGGCCGACCTGGAACGCTTCCTGGACCGCCTGTATCTGATGTCGAATCTGCCTGAGATCGACCTGCCCCCCGGCCTGGGCCGCCTGGAAAAACACCTGACCCCCGTACCCCACCTGGAGCTTTACAGCCCCAATTCGCCCGCCCTGGCTAACGTCATCACCGCCGGATTGCCGCGCCATCTGCTCATCGCCCGCCTGTGGTTTGCCTATGGAGACCAGCGCATCACCCCCGGCACCCCGGGGCGCTTCGTCGTGATCGAGGGGCAAGCGGCTGCGGCCAACGGGCGGGCCCAAGAAGAAGGAACCGCCGCCGATCCGCTGACCCCTGGCCCCTGGCCCCTGGCCCCTACGGGGGAACTGATCCGCCGCGACCTGCGCGCCGAGGCCGAGGCCCTGGCCCTGGCCGTGAGCCTGGGGTTCCGCCCCGACCCTGGAGCCGCCGGAGCCCAGGCCCTGGGCGGCGTTTTGCCCCTGCGCCTGATGTCGTCGACGGTGTATTTGCTCAGCACCCGGGGCTGGGTGCTCACGGCCGACCGGGCCCTGGTGCGCACCGCCGCCCGGCCGAGCTTCGCCATCACCTCCGGGGTGGACTGGTTCGAGTTGCGCGGCGGACTCAAGTTCACCCGCGGCGATGGCACCGAGGAACTCGTGGGCCTGCCAGCCGTGCTGGCCGCCGCCCGCGAAGGGCGCCACATGGTCACCCTGGCCGATGGCTCGCAGGGACTCCTGCCCGAAGACTGGCTGCGCCAGCATGGCCTCCTGGCCGCCATCGGCACGGTCGAAGGCGACCACCTGCGCTTCAAAAGCAGCCAGACCGCCCTGGTCGATGCCCTGCTGGCCCACCAGGAAGCCGTCGAGGTGGATGAACCCTTTGCCCACGCCCGCCAGCGGCTCCAGCGCTTCACCGGTGTCCAGCCCCTCGAGGCCGGCCCAGGGTTCCAGGGCCTGCTGCGCCCTTACCAGCGCGAAGGGCTGGGCTGGTTCGACTTCCTGCGCGAATTCGGCATGGGCGGCATCCTGGCCGACGACATGGGCCTGGGCAAAACCGTCCAGGTGCTGGCCATGCTTGCGCAAAAAGAAGACGCCGGGGGCAAGGACCAGAATCCAGACAGAAAAGAATCACAGCCCTCCCCCGGCCTGGCCCTGCAAGATAATGCAGAGCGGCCAGCGGAACGGCCGGCCGAACAGCCAGAGACTCCCCTTGCCCCTTGCCCCTTACCCCTTGCCCCTGCCCTCGTGGTCGCCCCGCGCTCCGTGGTGTTCAACTGGCTGGATGAAGCCCACCGCTTCACCCCCGGCCTGAAGGTGCATGCCTACACCGGTTCGGAACGCCAGGCCCAGCGCGAGGCTTTCGAGCAGTACGACCTGATCGTGACCACCTACGGCCTGATGCGCCGCGACATTGAGGAACTGACCAAACAGACCTTCAGCTACGTGATCCTGGATGAGGCCCAGGCCATCAAAAACCCCGCCTCGCAGGTGGCCAAGGCCGCCCGCCTGCTCACCGCCCGACACCGCCTGGCCCTGACCGGCACCCCCGTGGAGAACCACCTGGGCGACCTGTGGTCCATCTTCGAATTCCTCAACCCGGGCATCCTGGGCGGAGCCGGCGGTTTCGCCCGCCTGGTACGCGGCTCCATTCAGGAATCCCGGGCGGCGACCACCGGCCCAGGCGACAACGGCTCTGCCAACGGCCACGGTAACAACGGCCCCAGCGACGCCGGGCCGGGGGCCCCCGATGCCCTCGAGGATGAGCAGGCCAACCCCCTCTTGGGCCGAAACCTCCAGAACCCCGAGGTGGCCCAGCAGATCGGCCGGGCCCTGCGCCCATTTATCCTCCGCCGCACCAAAAAACAGGTCCTGCGCGATCTGCCGGCCAAGACCGAGCAGACCATCCTGTGCCAGATGGAAAACGGCCAGCGCGAAGCCTATGCCCAGCTTCTGAAACACTACCGCGGCCAGCTTCTGGATTCGGTGGATGCCATCGGCCTGGGTAAGAGCACCATGATGGTCCTCGAAGCCCTCCTGCGCCTGCGCCAGGCCGCCTGCCATCCGGGCCTGATCGATCCCGCCCGCCAGGAGGAACCCAGCGCCAAGACCGAGGCCCTTTTGGAGCAGGTCGAAGACCTGATCGCCGAAGGCCACAAGGCCCTGATCTTCAGCCAGTTCACCTCCTTCCTGGCCATCGTGCGCAAGCAGCTTGACCAGCGCCAGATCCCCTACGAGTACCTCGATGGCCAGACCCGCCAACGCAAAGAGCACGTGCACCGCTTCCAGACCGACCCGGACTGCCCGCTGTTTCTCATCAGTCTCAAAGCCGGCGGCCTGGGCCTGAACCTGACCGCGGCCGAATATGTCTTCATCCTCGACCCTTGGTGGAACCCCGCCGTGGAGAATCAGGCCATCGACCGCGCCCACCGCATCGGCCAGACCCGGCATGTGTTCGCCTACCGCCTGATCTGCCAGGATACCGTCGAACAGCGCATCGCCGATCTGCAGGACAAGAAACGCCAGCTCGCCGATGCCATTGTGGGTGAACAGGAGAATGTCCTGCGCACGCTGACCCGCGAGGATCTGGAAACGTTGCTCAGTTAGCGGCGCTGCGTCCAGCGCCGCCCCCGGGCGGAAGCTTGTCCGCACCGGGCCGACCCGCCCCGGCGGCCCCCTTCCCCATGTGAGGCCAATCATGGGCTCGGAGCACAGGCCATCGAACGCCGCCGACGGGCCCACTATCGACCTGGACATCCTGTGCGTATCGTGCGGCTACAACCTGCGCGGGCAGCCGGTGCAGGCCGCCTGTCCCGAGTGCGGCACGCCCGTCGCCCGCTCGGTCCGGGGCGAGGTGCTGCGCTTCGCCGATGTCCACTGGCTTCAACACCTGTGCTGGGGGATCGATTTGCTGCTTTGGGCCGCGGTTCTGGGCCTGACCGGTGGATTCCTGGGCCTGGTGATGCGCCCTTCGCCTCCCTGGCTGAATTACGCCGGCCTGGCTCTGACCGGCGGCTTCTGCACCGGCCTGTTCCTGCTGACCTCCACCGAGCCGCGCCTGGCCCACGCCGCGCCCCGGCCGCTGGCCCGCGGGGCCGTGCGCATCGGGGCCGCCCTGACCCTGGCCCAGGCGGGCCTTGCCCAGATGCTGGCCCACCTACCGACCGGTCCCGCCGCCCAGGCTCTGGCCCTGGGGGCAGCCATCTCGGGTCTGGGTCTGCCAGTGGCGCTGCATGCCCTGGGTTGGCTGCTGATCCCCATCGCCCGGCGCGCCAGCACCACCAGCCTGGTACCCCAGACCATCGTTCTGATGTGGACCGTGCCGATCGTGGCCCTGGCCATTCCGGTCGCGGGTCTGGTCTTCGCCCTCACCCCGTTGACCGGTCACACGCCGACCATGCTGGCCTTTCTGATCTCCAAGTTAGGCGCGCTCCTGCCCCTGGCCCTGCTGGCCGGCTGTGCCCTGCTGTTTCTGGGGCTGATTCTGCTCTGGGAGTATCGCCTGATTCTGCGCGATGCCCACCAGAACTCGTAAACCATGAACGGCCGCAGGGCGGCGCAGAAAAATGGCCCGCCGGTGCTGGGGGGAACACCGAACGGGCCGTGAGGGGGGGCGGAAGATAAATCGCACAGCGACGGGGGGAGCGATCGAGGATCCCCGCGTGGGATCCGGAATATCCCGACGCTGTTCGCGACATTCCCCAGAAGACGCGACACGCGACGTTACCCGGAACTGGCTACACGCAACGTGCTCCCGGAACACGCGACACGCGGTGTCCCTCGGAAGAGGTTAGTCGCGGTGTCCCTCGGAACACGGTGAATTCTACCCATCCTCGTCCGATTTGCCAGTCCTTTGACCAAATAATCCGCACTCGTAATATTGAACTCATAAATTACTTACTAATTATTTGCGCCAATTCGGCCTGTTGCCTGTTTTGGATGGCAGATTTGCACAAGATTTCCACCGGAGGCCCTGTATCGGCTGGCGTTCCGATGGACTCTTTTGAGGGGCGGGGTGAAGGTTTGCAGAGAGAAATGAGTCGGGGTGGGGGCTCGAAAGGTCCGAATAACCCATCGTTATCGGGCGTATGGGTGCCAGTAGGACCGACGCTGTGGTTCGCCTGTCTGGCCACCGCACGCGGGCATCAGCAGAAAAGAGATGGGGTTCGTTGAGCGGACACGTTCCGGTGGGCCGCGGGCGCCCCAAGGGGTTCGGACGGAGGGAGCGGAGCGGGGATGAGGTGCGGAAGGTGGCCGGCCGGGGAGGGGAGTTATGGGGAGGTTCGGCTTTTTTCGGCCAGTTGGCGGAGGAGATCGAAGGCCTGGAGGGGGGTCAATTCCTCCAGGGAAAGCTGGCGGAGCTGGGTGAGGACGGGGTGGTCGAGGTATTCCTTGAACAGGCCCAGTTGGGCGGGTGGGGTGGGCGGGGTGCGGCGCGGGGGTTTGCCGGTCGACAGCGCGGGAGAGGTTTCGGGGACGGAGGAGGTTCCGGGGGTGGGGCCAATTCCGGGGGTGGCGGAGGTTCCGGGGGCGGGAGAGGTTCCGGGGGCGGGGGAGATTCCGGGGGGGGTGTGGTTGACTTCGAGTTGGCCCATGAGCTGGCCGGCACGCTGGACTACCTCGGTGGGGAGGCCGGCGATCTTGGCGACATGGATGCCGTAGCTGCGGTCGGTGGCCCCCGGAATCACTCGATGAAGGAAGACGATTTGATCCGCCCATTCGCGGACGGTGACGTGGAGGTTGGTGATGTTGGGGAAAGTTTCGGCGAGGGAGGTGATCTCGTGGTAGTGGGTGGCGAAGAGGGTGCGGCAGCGGCGGGTGGCCAGGTGCTCGGCGATGGCCCAGGCCAGGGACAGGCCATCGAGGGTGGAGGTGCCGCGGCCGATTTCATCCAAGATGACAAGACTTCCGGGGGTGGCGTGGTGGCAAATGTTGGCGGTTTCGGTCATTTCGACCATGAAGGTGGAGGCGCCGGCGTGGAGCTCATCGGAGGCGCCGATGCGGGTGAAGATGCGGTCGGTCAGGCCGATGATGGCGGATTGGGCGGGGACGAAGGAGCCGGTGTGGGCCAGGAGGGTGATGAGGGCGGCCTGGCGGATGTAGGTGCTCTTGCCGGCCATGTTGGGGCCGGTGATGAGAGCGAGGGAGTGGGGGGGGGGGATTTCCGATTTTTGATTTTCGATTTCCGACCCCCGGATTTGCCCCCGGAATTGCCCCCGGAGTTGCCCCTGGAATTGCCCCCGGAGTTGCCCCTGGAATTGCCCCCGGAGTTGCCCCCGGAATTGGGCGTCGGGAGGCTCGTCGCCGGCGGCAGAGGCATCAGGGGTTAGGGGCGCGGGAGCGGAAGAGGTGGGTCCGCTGCGCTCGACCCACCCTACGGGGGAGAGTTCGACATCGTTGGGGACGAACTGGTCGCCGAGGATTTCATCGAGGACGGGGTGGCGGCCCCCCTGGATCAGGAGGACGGGTTCTTCGACGATGGTGGGGCGGGTGTAGTGGTGGCGGCCGCCGGAGACAGCGCGGCGGGCGAAGCAGGCCAGGACATCCATCTCGGCGGCGATCTGGGCGAACCCCCGGATTTCAGCCATGCGGGCCTGGGCCTGGGCACAGAGCTGGGTGAAGAGTTCCTGTTCGCGGGCGACGGCTTTCTGGCCGGCGGAGAGGACTTTTTCTTCGTAGTCCTTGAGCTGCTGGGTGATGAAGCGTTCGGCGTTTTTGAGGGTTTGTTTGCGGGACCAGTTGGGGGGGGCCTTGTCCTTGTGGGCGGCGGTGAGCTCGATGTAGAAGCCAAAGACCTTGTTGTAGCCGACCTTGAGGGAGGGGATGGAGGTTTCTTCTATGAGGGTTTTCTGATACTGGGCGAGCCAGGTGTTGGAATCGCGCTGGAGCCCGCGGAATTCATCTAATCGAGCGTCGTAGCCATCGCGGATCAGGCCCCCATCGCGGAGGTGATGGGGCGGGGTGTCGATGCAGGCCTGGGCCAGGGTGGTGGCGAGGTCGGCGAGCAGGGCCTGGGCCGGGCCGAGGCGCTGGGCGTGGTCGTGGGCGGCGGGCCAGCCCTGGAGGAGGTCGTGGAGCTGGGCGGCCTGGGCAGAGCTGGAGCCCAGGGCGACGAGGTCGCGTGGGGAGGCCCGGCCGACGGAGATCCGGCCGAGAATGCGCTGGACATCCTGGATCTGGTCCAGGGTGGCTCGGAGTTTTTCGAGCAGTTGGCTGTCGGCGACGAGGGCGGCGACGATGTTCTGGCGGGCGATGATGGGCTCGAGGCGGGCCAGGGGGAAGCACAGCCAGTGGCGCAGGAGGCGTTTGCCCATGGCGGTGCGGCAGTTCTGGAGGGTGCCCAGGAGGCTGCCTTCGGTGCCCCCGGAACGCATCGTTCGTTCCACTTCGAGAGCGCGGAGGGAGGTGCCATCGATGATGAGGTAGTCGGTGGGCTCGAAGCGTTTGGGGGGCTGGAGGTGGGGGAGGAGAGGAGGGGTCTGGGGGATTCCGGGGGCGGGGATTCCGCGGTCGGAGGTTCCGGGGGCAGGGATTCCGGGGGCGCTATTTCCGGGGGTGCTATTTCCGGGGGCGCTATTTCCGGGGGTGCTATTTCCGGGGGCGCTATT
>JAJXSS010000107.1:9014-10644 GCA_021784455.1 Planctomycetota bacterium | reverse complement strand
GCCCGGATGGTCTTGCCGCCCGGCCCGATCAGCTTGCCGATCTTGTCGGGGTGGATGGTGGTGGTCAGCATGCGCGGGGCGTAGGGGCTCAGCGTCGCCCGCGGAGCCGCAATGCAGGCCTCGATCATGTCCAGAATCTTCATGCGCGTCGCACGGGCCAGCTCGAAGGTCTTGCGGATCTGGGCCAGGTTCAGCCCCCGGATCTTGAGGTCAAGCTGAATGGCCGTGATGCCGGTGCGCGTGCCACAGACCTTGAAGTCCATGTCGCCGAAGTGGTCTTCCTCGCCCTGGATATCCACCAGGTAGACTTCCTGATCGCCTTCGCCCACGCGGCCGATGGAGATGCCTGCCACCGGGGCGATGATGGGCACGCCCGCATCCATCAGTGACAAGGTGCCGCCGCAGGCCGAGGCCATCGACGACGACCCGTTGGATTCCAGGATGTCACTGACCAGACGCACGGTGTAAGGGAACTTCTCGACCGAGGGCAGCACCGGGGCCAGGGCCTTTTCGGCCAGCTTGCCGTGACCGATCTCGCGCCGGCCCGGGCCGGTGATGCGCTCGGCCTCACCCACCGAGAACGGCGGGAAGTTGTAGTGCAGGTAGAACTTTTCCGAGTATTCCTCGGCCAGGCCATCGACGATCTGCTCGTCCTTCTGGGTGCCCAGCGTGGTGGTCACCAGGGCCTGGGTTTCGCCGCGGGTAAACAGGGCCGAGCCATGCACGCGGGGCAGCACGGCCACATCGCACGAGATCGACCGCAGTTCGTCGATCTTGCGGCCATCGGTGCGCTTGCCGGTCAGGATGATCTGGCGGGTGATCTTCTCTTCCAGATCGGCGATGGCCAGCTTGGCATCCTTCACGCGGTCCTGCCAGACTTTGTGCTGGTCCACGAACACCTGACCTGTCGGAGCGGGAAAGTTATCGGCGATGAACTGGTCGATGGCCTGGCTGACCGCCTCGGCCCGCTGGAGCTTGGTGCCTTCCGAGGTTTTGGCGGCCTTGAGCGGGCCGGTGAGCTTGTCGTTGACAAGCTGGACGATGTCCTTCGCGGGCAGAGCCAAGTCGCATTTCTTGGCTTTACCGGCCTTGGCGGCCAGGTCCGCGATCATCGCGGCAATGGCCTTGATGTGCTCGTAGCCAAACTCGATGGCCCCGGCCACCACATCTTCGGGTAGCTGCTGGGCCCCGACCTCGATCATGTTCAGGCCGTCTTTGTGACCCGAGAGCACCAGGTCCAGTTCGCTGTACTCCATTTCCGCGGCCGTGGGCATCAGAACGTACTTGCCCTCGACCCGGCCCACGCGCAGGGTGGCGGTGGGGCCTTCGAAGGGGATCGAGCTGACGGCCAGGGCGGCCGAGGCGGCGATGCCGGCCAGCACATCCGGGTCGTTCTGGCCGTCGGCGGCCAGAACCCAGCACTGAACCTGCACTTCGTCGAAGAAGCCCTTGGGGAACAGCGGCCGGATGGGCCGGTCGATGTTCCGCATGGTCAGGGTTTCCTTCTGATTCGGGGCCCCTTCACGCTTGCGGAAGCCCCCCGGGAACTTGCCGGCCGCGCTGAGCTTTTCGCGGTAATCCACGGTCAGGGGGAAAAAGTCAATGCCTTCGCGGGTTTTCGCCCGGACGG
>JAJXSS010000107.1:0-9004 GCA_021784455.1 Planctomycetota bacterium | reverse complement strand
GACGGCCGTGCCCAACACTACCGTTTCGGCGTACCGCACCACCACAGACCCATCGGCCTGCTTGGCGAAACGCCCGGTTTCCAGAGAAAGCGTCCGACCACCCAATTCCATCTCGACGCGGGTGACTGCCATACCAGATTGTCCTTATTCAGCATCGGAAAGGCGAACGGGTATGCGGCGGCTTGCAGGCACCATCCGATGCCAACTGGTCCTTGAAGGCCGGTCGCAACCCCCGCCCTGTGGGGAAGGCAGAAGACAGATGACCAAGGACGGAGGAATTCTCGATTTTTGATTTTCAATTTTCGATCTTGGCCGGCCGGGAGCTGCCTGACAGGCCCGTGACCGACCCATTCGCCAATCGAAAATCGCATTTCAAAAATCGAAAATCTCTGCCGTTGGTCTACTGCCGTCTGCCAACCTGCCCGCAAACGTTGCGGAAGAGCGGATACAGCAAACACTTACGTCACTTGCGCAGGCCCAGCCGCGTGATCAGGTCCTGATACCGGGTCCGGTCGGACCGGGACAGGTAGTCCAGCAGGCTGTTGCGCTTGCCCACCATCGTCAAGAGACCGCGCCGCGAGTGGTAGTCCTTGCGATGAGATTTCAGGTGCCCGGTGAGGTCATTGATACGCTGGGTCAGCAGCGCCACTTGCACCTCGGGCGAGCCCGAATCCTTGTCGTTGCGGCGGTAAGTCTGGATGATGGAGGTCTTTTTTTCTGCAGCCAAAGCCATTGTGCAATCCTTTCGTCGCCACCGTCCGCAGTTTTCAGGGGCCGCCGGGCTATTTCCGGTACTTCCGGGGGTATTCCCAGAAGATTCCCGAGCCCAGGGGCGCACAAACCCCGACCGCAGACAGGGTCAAGGTCAGAAAGTCTATCAGGTGGGTTATCCCTCTGCAAACGCCCGGACTCCCCGGAAACGCCGGAACCCCCGGAACCCCCGGAACCCCCGGAACCCCCGGAACCCCCGGAATCCCCGGAACCCTCGGCAAACCATTGGATACCGAGTCAGCGACCAGGGGGGCACGCGGGTGGGCCTTGGTGTCCCCGGCCCCGGGCGGTTGCCTTGTACGTAAGGAGCCTATCATTGACTTGGGTCCAGGGACGGCACGTTATGCCTGATTTCCCCATCATCGCGGCGGAGAACGATTTCACTTCCGGCCTGCAGGAGTTCTGGCATTTCGAACTCTTCAGCGTGGGCAACACTCCGATCCGGGTGAATCAGATCGTCTTTGCCCTGATCATCTTTATCGTGGGGGTGGTCATCAGCCGGCTGGTGACCCGTCTGCTGCGGCAGCGTCTCTTAAATCGCCAGCGTATCCACTCCAACGCGGCGTTTGCCGTGGAGCGGGTGCTGTTTTACATCCTGGTGGTGGTGGTAACCCTGGCCGCCCTCCAGACGGTCAACATCCCGATCACCATCTTCACCGTGCTGGGCGGGGCGGTGGCCATCGGCATCGGCTTCGGGGCCCAGACCATCTTCAACAACTTTATCAGTGGCCTGATCCTGATGTTTGAGGGGCACGTGCGCATCGGCGACCTGGTGGAGGTGGAAGGGTCGATGGGCCACGTCGAGGAGATTGGCGGCCGGTGCACCCGCATCAAGCGCGTGGACGGGGTGGACCTGCTCGTGCCCAACGCCTTCCTGCTGGAGAATCGGGTTACCAACTGGACGCTGTCCGACAGCCACATCCGCACCTCGATCACCGTGGGCGTGGCTTACGGCTCGCCGACCGCCCGGGTCTCCGACCTGCTGCTCCAGGCCGCCCGCGAGAATTCGCGTGTGCTCAAAGAACCCGCGCCCCTGGTTCTCTTCAACGATTTCGCCGACAGTACGCTGACATTCGAACTCCTCTTCTGGACAGAAATCCATCACATGATCGAGCTGCGCTTGGTGCGCAGTGAAATCCGCTTCAAAGTGGAAGATCTTTTCCGGGCGGCGCAGATCTCGATCGCCTTTCCCCAGCGTGATCTGCATCTGGACGCCGCGGCCCCCATTCCCGTGCGGGTGGTGCCCGAGACCCCGGCCGGGCAGTGAGTTATGGGGCGGCGGAAGGCGTGGCGGCCAGACTGTCACGGGACCGGTGCGGAGGCGATGGCTGGCGGGCGTTCCCGAACCGTCCGGCGGTTGTGATAAACTACCCGCACCATGCCCGCCACCGGCAAAACCACCGATCGTTACAGCAAATCCCGCCAGGCCTTTACCCGCGCCCGAGCCGTCATGCCCGGCGGGGTGTCGTCGCCGGTGCGGGCGTTCCAGGCGGTGGGGGGGCAGCCGGTTTTTGTGAAGTCGGCCCAGGGCGCCGTGGTGACTGATCTGGATGGCCACAACTACTACGACTACATCCTTTCCTACGGCCCGCTGATCCTGGGCCACGCCGCCGAGCACGTTCTGGCCGCCGTTTCCAAGACCGCCCGCAAGGGCACCAGTTTCGGCATGCCGACCGAGTTGGAGACGGAACTGGCGGAGCTGATTATCTCGGCCTTGCCGGCGGTGGCCCGCATCCGGTTTGTTTCCAGCGGCACCGAAGCCACGATGAGCGCCATCCGCCTGGCCCGGGCGTTCACCGGCCGCCCGGGCATCATCAAGTGCACCGGCTGCTACCACGGCCACAGCGATGCCCTGCTGGTGCAGGCAGGCTCGGGGGCTACGACGCTGGGGGTTCCGTCCTCTCCGGGCGTGCCGCCGGCCATCACCTCGCACACGCTGCTGGTGCCCTTTAACGATCTCGAAGCGGTGGAGCGGGTCTTGACCCAGACTTCCGGAGGAACATCCGGGGGCGGGGGGGTGGCGGCCATGATCGTCGAGCCCATTGCCGGCAACATGGGCACGGTTCCCCCGGCCGCCGGCTATCTGGCGGGACTGAGGTCCCTGTGCGACCGGCACGGGGCCTTGCTGATCTTCGATGAGGTCATGAGCGGTTTCCGGGTGGCCTGGGGCGGGGCCCAGAACCTGTACGGCATCCAGCCTGACCTGACCTGCCTGGGCAAGACCATCGGCGGCGGGCTGCCTTGTGCGGCTTATGGCGGCCGGGCCGACATCATGCAACTGGTGGCTCCTGAGGGTCCGGTTTACCAGGCCGGCACGCTTTCGGGCAACCCCCTGGCCATGGCCGCGGGGCTGGCGACCCTGGAATCGCTGCAAGACCCGGCCGCGTACGCCCGGCTGGAGCAGGCCGCGGCCAGTCTGGAGGCGGGCCTGAAGGAGGCCGCCCTGGCCGTGGGCGTACCGCTGACGGTGCAGCGGGTGGGATCGATGATCACCCCGTTTTTCAGCCCCGACCCGGTGCGCAACTACGAGGAGGCCTTGAAGTGCGACACACGCACCTTTGGGGCGTTCTTCCAGGCGCTTCTGGATCGCGGCATCATGGTGCCGCCGAGCCAGTTTGAGACGTGGTTTTTGAGCACCGCCCACGATCAGGGGGTAATGGATGCCACCCTTTCGGCGGTCAAAGAGGCATTTGCACAATTGGCCGCTGTCCAGTAATAACGCAGGGGAGGTCGCAAGATCGGATGTCGTCCATCGCCGTGCCCGCGGGGACACGCCTGACCTCCGTGCGCCGCCGGGCCATCGTTGAGGAGTGCGTCGCCGCAACCGTCATCAAGCGAGGTAGCTATGCCCACCGACAAGATTCGTATCCTGGTGCCTGACAAGCTGGCCGAAGAAGGCCTGCAATTCCTCAAGTCCCAGCCGGATGTGGAACTGGCCAGCAAGCCGGGCATGAAGGAGGACGAACTGGCCCAGGTGATCGGGCAGTTTGACGGTCTGATCGTGCGCAGCGGGATCAAGGTGCCGGCCAAGTGTCTGGTGAGCCCGGGGCGGCTGAAGGCCATTGCCCGGGCGGGGGTGGGCGTGGACAACATCGATGTGGATGCGGCCACGGCCAAGGGCGTGCTGGTCATGAATTCGGCCGAGGCCTCCACCATTTCCACGGCCGAGCACGCCTTTACGCTGATGATGGCCCTGTGCCGGCAGGTGGGCCCGGCCTATCTGACCATGCACGCCGGGGGCTGGGACCGCAACAAGTTCATGGGCCGGCAACTTCACGGCCAGACGCTGGGCGTGGTGGGTTTTGGCCGCATCGGCCGCACCGTGGCCGAACGGGCCATGGCCTTTGGCATGACGGTGGTGGCCTTCGATCCGATCATCAATGCCCCTGCCTTGATGGAAGGCAAGGTGCGCATGTTCCGCGACTTCAAGGAAATGCTGCCGCATGCCGACATTCTGACCTTCCACGTGCCGCTGACCGACGACACCAAGGGCATGCTGGGCGCCGAGACGTTCAAGCTGTGCCGCAAGGGTGTGCTGGTGGTCAACGCCGCCCGCGGCGGGGTGGTGGATGAGGAGGCGCTGCTGGCGGCCCTGGACTCGGGCCAGTGCGGCGGGGCGGCGATCGACGTCTACGCCTCCGAGCCGCCGGCCCCGGAATCGGCGCTGCGCAAGCACCCCAAACTGCTCACCACGCCGCACCTGGGCGCCTCAACGCACGAGGCCCAGAAGGCCGTCTCCATCGCGGCCGCGGAACAACTGCTGGAATATCTGAGGGGGCAGGGCATCCGCGGGGCTGTCAACGCGGCCGGGCTGAAGGTGGACTTGTCGCCGCTGCAGGACCGGTTCGTGGACCTGGCCACGCGCATGGCCCAGCTCGTCTCGCCCATGATCACGCGCGGCATCGCCACCGTGACGTTTGAACTCTCGGGCAAGGAACTGGTGCCCGCGGCCGGGACCATCGAACGCATCGGCCTGGTCAACCTGCTCAAGAACTTCCTGGACGAGCCGCTGAACATCGTCAACGTGATGCACGTGGCCCAGCAGCGCGGTATCAAGGTGCAGCGCATTTTGAACGACGATCCGTCGGGCCCCATGGCCGCGGGCCCGCAACTGGCAATCGAAGTGGTCGGCCCGCCGGGGGCGGTGGACGATCACACCCTCCAGGGGGATGAAACCCGCCGCATCGTCGGCCGGGTGTATCAGGACCTGCGCCCGCGCATCGTGGAAATCAACCGCTACTTCATGGACATGGTACCGGCCGGGCCCATGGTGCTGATCCAGAACGAAGACCGGCCCGGGCGCATCGGCCTGGTGGGTACCGAGTTCGGGCAGGCGGGGGTGAACATCGCGGACATGGCCATCAGCCGCCGCACCAGCGCCTCGGGGGCGCCCACGGCCCTGATGGTGCTGAAGGTGGACAACGATCCGCCGGCCGCTCTCATCGAACGCATGAAAACGCAGCCGGGCATTCTCAAGGTGGCGGTGGTGCGGCTGCCGGAAGAAAAGAAGTGAACCCGGTCGGGTAAAGGCTGCCGGCCGTTCATCCCAACCCTCCGCCCGGCGCACCCGGCGGAGGGTCTTTGCTGACGGCTACTTCTTGCGTTTCTTGTACCGCGGGGGCTTGGGCGCGGGCTGGGAGGCGCCGCCGGTGCCCACAGAGCCCACCTGGGGCGAACCCATCGTTTTAGGACCGTACTTCATCTTCAGGTGCGCACCCACCTTGTCCTTGGGAGGCCGGTTCGCCGTGAGGTTTCCGATAGGCTTGACCATTTCGGGCTCCTGAATGTGCCGTACTATAGCAGGCGGCCGGCCATTGCCCACGGGGGGCGGGTCCGAGGGGGTTAGATCAGTCCCCGGCCGGTCTTGCCCGGCCGCAGGCATGGGGTCTATGATCCTCTCATGTACGGGGAACCCACCGCGCCATCGCCCCTTGCGACGACCGTGGATCTGCTGCGTGCGGTCAGCGGCGAGAGCGATCCGCAGCGGGCCATCCGGATCTATCAGTCTCATATCCGTGCGCTGCTGCCGATGGACCGCACGTTGCTGCTGAGCCGGCAGAACCTTGATTCACCCTGGTACCGGGTGACGCCCCACGACCGTTGGGGCCAGGATGGCCACCCCTGGCTGGAATCGGATCATCTGCCGCGGCTGGACCGGGGCCTGCTGGGGGAACTGCTCTATCGCGGCGAACCGCGGCTGATCGCATGCCTGGCCGTGGGCCCTGATGATCCGGGGGCCGAGCATCTGGCGGGGATGAAGTCGCTGGCGGCCATTCCGCATTTCGACGACGGGCAGGTGGTCCATATGGTGGTGCTCCTGCGGCGCACGGAGGCGGGTTTTGCGCCGGCGGATTTTCCCGGGCTGGTGCTGATCTGCGGCCTGCTGGACCGGGCCGTGCGCGGGCTGGTGCAGGCGTACGATCTGCGGCAGGCCCAGGAGCGACTGACCGAGCAATACACGGCGGTCACGCAGCTCTCCGATACCATCCTGGAGCAGGCCCGGGCCCTGAAGGCGCATGCCCGCACGCTGGAAGAGCGCGTGCATCAGCGGACACTGGAACTGGAGCGGTCGCACCTGGACGCCATCTACATGCTGGCCGCGGCGAGTGAGGAGCGTGATGCCGAGACGGGCCGGCACCTTCAGCGCATCGAAGCCCTGACCTTCCGCCTGGCCCAGGGGCTCAAGCACACGCCGGCCCAGTCGCGCACGCTCAGCCACGCGGCCGTGCTGCACGATGTGGGCAAGCTGCACGTGCCGGACGAGATTCTGCTCAAGCCCGGCCCGCTCACCCCGGAGGAGCGCCGCGTGATGCAGGAGCACACCCTCGCCGGCGAACGCATTCTGGCCGGGCGCGATGGCTTTGCCCTGGCCCGACGCATTGCCCGCAGCCATCACGAAAACTGGGATGGAACAGGCTATCCCGATGGTCTGGCGGGCGCGGCCATTCCCCCGGAAGCCCGGATCGTGCACCTGGTGGATGTCTTCGACGCCCTGGAAAGCGTACGCCCGTACAAACCGGCTTGGCCGCGGGCGCGGGCCCTGGATTTCGTGCGCGCCCAGTCCGGGCGGATGTTCGATCCGCAGCTTGTCGAGACGTTTCTGGAAGCGCAAATGGTCGTTGAGGTGGCGCGACAAGCCACGATCTGAGCCGCGGGGGATCCCGGGAGGGTTGCGGCACGGTGTCTTTCCGGTGGCGCTGGCCATGGGGTCACTGGTCCAGGGCGCCCCGGGGGAGCCAGCGGCGGGCCGAGGGGTTTCGGCAAGAGAGTTGCGGCCGCATTGGATTTTCTTGCCGGGTTGTGCCCGGATCTCCACCGTCTCTGCCCGTTCAGCCGACCTATGACATAGCGTCAGGCATCCGGCCGTCGGAACGAACAACCGCACGGGGCGGGCGTAATATTGAAAAACCAGAACTCGCCGGTGTGCCGGCCTTTGTGCGCTGTATGAAAAGGGGACTCTTCATGGATCAGCGTACGGTGTCGGACAGGGTTTCCAATCGTCAGCGGTTCTCCTTGTGGCAGTTGGTGCGGCGTGTCCTGCGGGCACAGCGGGGGGCGGTGGCGGCGCCGGGAAGGTGCCTGCTGGAGGGGCTCGAGCCGCGGCAGATGCTGTCTATCAGCCCCATCGCCACGCCGGATTACCTGCTGTACCACCGGGATTTCGGGCGGGCGGCCATCACCGCCAATCCCTCCGGGTTGTCCCCCTCGCAGTTGCGCCAGGCCTACGGGCTTAACCAGGTGCAGTTCGGCTCCGTCACAGGCGATGGCGCGGGCCAGACCATCGCCATCGTCGATGCCTACAACGCCCCCACCATCGCCTCCGACCTGCACGCCTTCGATGCGCAGTACGGCCTGGTGAACCCGACGCTGACGGTCGTCGGCCAGACCGGCTCGTTCACGCTGCCCGGCAACGATCCCGCCGGCGCCGGCAATTCCTGGGCGGTGGAGACCTCCCTGGATGTGGAGTGGGCCCACGCGGCCGCGCCGGGAGCCAAGATCCTGCTGGTCTTGGCCAATTCCGATTCCGACGCCGATCTCTTTGCCGCCGTGAACACAGCCCGTGGTTACGCCGGCGTAGCTGTGGTTTCCATGAGCTGGGCGGGCAATGAGTCCTCCAGTGATCCCGCGCTGAATTCCTATTTCACCACGCCTTTGGGCCACACGGGCGTGACGTTTGTGGCCGCCAGCGGCGACAGCGGGGCGTATAACCCGGATACGAACACGCTGGGCGTGTCCTATCCGGCGGCTTCGCCCAACGTGCTTTCCGTCGGCGGCACCACGCTTGCGGTCACCTCCAGCGGTAGCTACCTGGGTGAGAGCGGCTGGGGGAGCGGCGCGCGCAGCGGCACCCAGGGCGGATCCGGTGGCGGCATCAGCCGCTACGAACCGCAGCCTTCCTATCAGGCGGGGCTGGTGCCCCAGACCTCGACCGGCCGGGCCCTGCCGGATGTGGCCATGGATGCTGATCCGGCCAGTGGCGTGGCGGTGATTGACACCTGGGATTTCGGTTCCTCGAATCCGTGGGGCCAGGTGGGGGGCACGAGCCTGGCGACGCCGCTGTGGGCGGGGGTGATCGCCTTAGCCGACCAGGGCCGGGCGGTCGCAGGGCTGGGGACGCTGGATGGGGCCACCCAAACGCTGCCGGCGATCTACAGCCTGCCGAGTTCTGATTTTCACGACATCGTGACGGGCAACAACGGCTATGCCGCCGGCCCGGGCTACGACTTGGTCACTGGCCGGGGAACACCCATCGCGAATCGGCTGGTTCCCGATCTGGCCGGGATCACGCCCACCCCCACCCCCACACCCACACCGACACCTACCCCCACCCCGCAGCCCGTGGTCGGCACGCTTTCGATCAATCCCAATGCGGTGACGGCGGGCACACCGGTGACCCTGACGGCGGTGAATGTGCAGGATACGGGCGGCACCTTGGCGGAAGTGGCGTTCTACCAGGAAACCAACGGCGCACCGGGCTTGCAGATAGGCTCGGATGTGCTGGTGGGGTATGGCACCCAGGTGGCAGGCACCACCAACTGGTCCTTGAATATCTCGACGAGCGGCATGGCTTGGGGCAACTACACCTACTATGCCGTGGCCAGGGACACAGGCGGCGCGAACAGCACCGCCGCCTCGGCCGGCTTGAACGTGGTGATGCCCGCTCCCAACGCCCCGGCCAACGATAACTTCGCCAATGCCACCGTCCTGACCGGAACCGATCTGTCGGTCACCG
>JAJXSS010000106.1 GCA_021784455.1 Planctomycetota bacterium | reverse complement strand
TCAAGGGAAATGGCTCCAGAACGGGGAGGCGTCGAAATACTGGAGTGTCATTCCAAACGCCATCATGCGGACTATCGATTCGGGTGGTGAAGTGGACCCGCATGCCACCCTCTCGCTCAGCAATGTGACGTTCGACCTGTCATTTGAGGATGCGGGGAGTAGCGTCTCGATAGACGGAACCGAAAAGTTCACGTCCGACTCCTCGGCAGAATTTGCGTTCGCCGATCAGACGGTGGAAGCCGTGTCGCTGTTCGCAAACAAGGATATTTCTCCCCAGCGGGACCTGACGCGGCAAACAGGCCTAGCTCAGACAGCGACGAAGAAAATGTTCCTGGTCGCTGGTAACACAAACACGCTGACAGATGATCAAGTCGTAGGATCTTTGGGCTCACTTCCCGCCGAGATTCGTCTCGATTACTGGGGGCCTGGCTCCGATCCGCCCTACCCCAACTGGGCCATGGTGTTCATGGGCTTCCAGGATTGGGGGTTCTGGGATTCGGGATCGGGCGCCGACTTCCACCTGGAAGCATATATGTGGCAGAGGACCGACAGCGATTTGTTCAACTGGCGGGATCACACACCTCAGTTGCAGCTCGTGGACCATCAACGGGGAGTCTACTGGGTGGTCGGGCGCAACATGGTTGTTCCGGGGGCGACGAATCCCTTCCCCGAAGCCGTGACGGGAATCATCTACCAACCTCAAGTTGCGGATGTTGTGCTCCTTCCGGACGCGACGGAGAAACATATCACATACTACGACTACTCGGACGGATCAACCATTGCGCCGCTGGGTCTTAACTTGGGGTCGGCTGGTTGTTGGGCGCTTTCGGTCCTATTTCCTGAGGCCGGCATCCCGTTGAACATTGTGGCCGCCATCAGTACGGGCGCGGCTTCGTTGATAGAGTACGCATCGACAGAGAGCATAAGCCCGGGTCAGGAGGACAAGTGCGAAGTGAATTTACGGATGACGCTGGCCCGCATTCCCATGTTCAGCGGGAGTCCCAGCGGGCCTGGGGCGGTGGATGTGCCAGGTTTTCCCAAGACCACGGGCAATGCGTCCGACTGGTCCGCGCCTGCGCTCATGAACGCCCAGTTCAGCGGGCCCACCGCCCAGGTGCTTAGCGTCAGCGATGTCTATTACCGCGCCCTGCTCACGGGAACGGTCATGTCACAGGTCCATTCCCGCCCACCGGGGTGGGGGGGGTGGTCGTTACCGTATGCGAACATGAAGACCGGACTGGAAGTCAACGCCCCCAACGATGTGGTTCGCCTGACGTGGACGTCTCCGCTGCCGACCAACGGCGACCTGAGCAAAGTCTACGGCGTGAGTTACTAGAAATGAAAAACATTACCTCCGGCGGAGACTTTCCAGATGACACGCGTCAGAACAATGATGATATTAGTACTGTTTGCGATGGCCTGGCCATCGTCTGCGGAGGCCGGTGCTGCGCTCGCCGCGTCCCAGACGATCGTATCCACGCAGCCGGCCACGCGCAGCCTAAAAGTGTTGGTGTTGCTGGCACCGGAAATGAAGCCGGTGCCCCACGCATGGGTCGTCATGACCGCCGATATCTCCGTCGCTTTAAAGAGGCGGACCAAGATATCGGAGTGGTACTCGACCAAATACACCGCTTCGGATGGGACCGCCAGGCTCGCCGGGCGCACGGGATGGGCATACACCGTTCAGGTACGGCGTGGGAGCTTGGGCAGTCCCGACGTCAGCGGCACGGCTAGGGTCATGATCACGGACCAGAACAGCGTCACCGCGCCGGTGAAAGTGGTGGTCCACGCGCCGAGATTTGTGCATGGCATTGTGATAGATGGCCACACAGGCCGGCCGCTGAAGGGGGTCACGGTGTGCACCGGCGGTGCCACAGCGACCAGCGACGACGCGGGGCATTTCGCCATGCGCATCGTCCCCTGGGCCGGGATACGTGAGTTCAAGTGTTTCGACGCCAAGTATCAACTGCAAGAGTACGTGCGGGTCAACATAGCCAAAGACGGCGATAAAGAACTGAAAGTGGAAGCCTATCCATATCGGGAAGTGGTTTTCCGGCTGGTGGATGAGACGGGCCAGCCCTTCTCCCTGGATTGCGACGGCTTCATATCCAAGCGTTTTGTGACACCCCTAGTGTATTGCCCCGTGGGGACGACCAAATTCCAATTTCAAAAGGGCGTGGGCCAGCCGGTAAAGCTTCTGGAGGGGAAATGGACCGTGGAACTGGACCTGGCCCATGGCGCCTTGTACAGCCTGGCAAACAACGACCAGGTGGCCGTGACCGGGCAAGACAAACCTCAGACCATCTCGCTGGTCGTGCATCGCATCCCTCAGGCCAGCGTCACTGTGCTGGACACGGACGGCCAGACCCCTGTCGCCGGCGCCGTGGTGCTGGTTCAGACCAAGGGCGGAGCGGCCGCCCAGGGCAAGACCGATGCCAAGGGCACCGTGTTGTTCCGGGGTTTGGCTGGCTTTGGAACCATCACGGTGGCCCAAGGCGGCAGTCCCGGTGTTCCGGCCGTGGCCGTGCTTCGCCAGACCCACGAATTCCACCCCGGCGAGACCATCACTGTGACCCTACCGAAGCGATTTACGATTTCTGGAACAGTTCAACTGCCGCCTGGCGCGGACTGGCGCAGTGTGCGCATCGGAGTGCTCGGCAAGGGCAGCGAAACTATGCGCACGGCCTACCTCGACTCCGGCCGGCATTTCACCCTCCCCAACGTCACCGCTCCCCGGGTGTTGGTGGGCGCCCGGGCCCCCGGCTACCCGCCGACATTTCAAGAGTGGGATGCAAAACAAACGAAGGAGGTGGTCCTGATCGTGAAAAAGGGAGATTCCCTTACGTTGCACGTGGACGACCCTGAAGGCGTGGCCAAGATTCCGCATACGTCCCTTTCGCTCATCAACCTGGATATCGGCGCGGCAGTCAGTGTGGGCGAGATCGACCCGCAAACCACGTCCATCGGTCCGATCCCCGTGGCGGCGGGACGCTATGCCGTGTGCCTCGCCCAGGGCGGCCGTGTGGCCGTGCTGGACAAATTCGAGGTGACCCAGGACACCGAGAAAAACATTCGCCTGCGCGCCCCGACCAAGGGCGAAACCGAGGCCAAGGCCCGCCCGATGCTCTGGATTTACGCGGCACCGGGCACGCAACCATGACGGCCATGTGCGGCTGAAATACCACGCCTGCAGGCAACAAATCTGGCACCTTTTACGGGTGATAAGCCATGGCGCGTGGCATGCTAAACGGGGAGCGTCCTGATGCTGGCGATCACATCCGCGACCGTATTGGAAGGGTGCACGCCCGTGCCTGTCGGCGGCGCCGCGTTGGTGGGCGATGCGCTGAGCGTCGTGGCTCACCCTCGCGTGCGAGAAGTCCGCGCCCGGTTCACCTGCCAGAACATCGGCAGCCACACCCTGCGCGTGGTCGCACTTACGCCCGCAGGCCCCCGCACCCGGGCAACCTGCGACATGCAATTCATCAGCCCCGGCCGGCAAGCGTGTGTGGATCTGGCCGTGGACGTCAGCCAATCGCCCGGCCGCGTCGCGCAGCAGGTGGATGTGGTCACCCAGGGCCCGCGCGGCGGCGCCTGGCGCTGAAACTGGTGATCGAGCCGCCCCCGGCGGCACGGCCGGCTGAAGGACTGTCCGGCCTGCAAGGCCTGCGGAATCGAGGGATATCCATTCCGCGCCGCCGTATAATGGACGAAGTTGCGTCGCCCGCGCCGGCCGCTGGGCCGGCCTGAACCGGCCTGTTCCGGGGGACCGCAATATCCGATAAGAATTGAGATACCGGCCCTGCGGCCCTCGTGGCCGCAGTTCCGCGCCGGCTGGAGAATGGTGTTCTATGATCAGTCCGCTGTGCCGAGTCAGAACGATTGCCCATCCGCAGCGCTGGATGGCAGCGATGTCGCTGAGCGCGGTTGTGCTCTTGGCAGGGGGTGTGCTGGCCGCCCCACCCAGTGCGATCTTTACCCCACCGCCCGGGTCACCGGCCAGGGTACCCGCGCAGCCCCCGGAAAATCCGCCGGATCGTCCCCCGACCCAGCCGCCGGCCAAGTCGCCCGTCAAACCGCTGGCCCAGTCGCTCGCTCAGCCATCCGCTGCCCCCAAGGTCTTGGATGGCCCTGTCGAGTTGACCCTGGTCAACCTGGTACGCGAAACCCGCCCGACTTATGCCCAGCGCGATCTGTGGCAGCAGGATTTCGCCCGCCTGAACCGTGACCTCACCGCCTGGGATCAAGAGCACCAGGCCGATCTCGAACGCTTCCGCCAGGATCTCAAGGCTCTGGCCCAGGCTCCTGATGCCGCCGGACTCAAGGCCCTGGCCAGCCGGTATGGCCCGCTGCTGAACCAGCGCGGAATGATCCTGGACCGCTACCGGCACATCATCCTCGGGCGTTTCTCGGCCCGGCAGAAGCAACGCTGGCAGGCCTATAAGGTCCGTTGCGTGTGCCTGGCCCATCTCACGGCCGTCAAGCTTAATCCTGCCCAGATCGAGCGCATGGGCGACATGGCCCTCCAGGTGGTCGAAGACTTCCAGAGCGATCCCAAGTTCTTCACCGAGTCCGGCGATTTCACGGACCAATTGGCCAACTCGCTGCTGGTCGATGTCCAGAACAAGGTCATGAACAGCCAGCAGCGGGCTCAGTACCAGGCCGCCACCGCCCCGGCCCCGGCCGCCCAGATGCCCTCCCTGGGGGAGCGCCTGCCCCATCAATAAGTGGTGTTGTTGTGATCCTTCCCATGGCAGCTCAGCGTGCATGAGCCGTGCCCCTGCCCGTTGGATTGGTACGACGGCCCGCTGAGCGCGGTGGGCGAAGCGCTGACCACGGTGCGGTCGAAGTTGATCAGGTGCGCATTTTCCTTCACCCCGTGGGCATCGTGGCACACCGAGCAGGGGGTCGCCTGGTCCACGATGTGCAGCTTGTGCTTGGGGAAGCTCTGGTCGCCCAGAATGCTCGAACGCAGGTGGCAGGTGTAGCACAGAGCGTAGGCCTGGGGGCTCTCGGCGGTCTTGTCCAGCACGCTGTAATTGGCGATCAAGAGCGGCTGGTAGGAGGAGCCGTGCGGCCCCTTGGCCGACGTGGGATTGTCCGTCGAATGGCAGGCCGTGCAGTAGATGATGCTGCCCGTGGTATACGGTGCGATCAGGCTGGGCACGAAGGATCCAACCCCCGGGCCCTCCACCGGATGGAAGCTGGCATTGGTCAGGCTGAATTCATCCGCGATGTTGTTGGTGCCCAGCACCCGGTTCACCTCCGGCGCCGGACCGAAGTTCCGCGCGCTGTGGCACTTGAAGCACACCTCGTACTCATAGCGGGCGATGGAAACCAGCGCCCCCGTGGCGCTGATGCCGGAAACCCCGGCCATCTCCGGCTCGATGTCCGGCGCCTGGGCCGTGCCTGAGGCGTTGGAGTTGTGCGGGTTGTGGCAGTCCACGCAGGTCACGTGCTGGGCCATGGTGGCGGGGTTTTCCGTCGGATCGTGCACCCCCACGTACCGGCTGCCATCGTGGTTGGAAACCTGGTTGAGTTGCACCGCGATATCCGTCTTGGCCACCGTTCCATCGTGGCAGTTCAGGCAATTGGACTGCTCATCCTGGAAGCGCAGCAGCCGCTGCCGCCCGCCCGCCGAGTGCGGCCGGTGGCAGCTCTCGCAGCCCGCCCCCTGCACCGTGGTGATGCCCGAGAGGTTGGACCAGTTGTCCGTGCGCGAGCGCGACAGCAGGGCGGTGGAGGTGGCATGGGCCGAGGTGGCCCAGCCGCTTAGAACATGGCAACTCGTGCATAGGGCCGAGGCGGTGTTGTCCATGTTCAGGAAATTGCCGTAAGTGTCATCGTGCGGGTCATGACACGTGGTGCACTGGAGCTGGCCGTTGGCATCCAGGGGCAGGTCGCGCGGCAGCGTGGAGGGGTCGCGCAGGTCGCCGGTGCGGGATGCCAGCGCCGAGTCGTACACGAATGAGATGGGATGGTCGTCGCTCAGGTCTGTTCCGAGGTATCCGGCGTTGCCCTGCACGATGTACACCGCTCCGCCGGCCGGCACGTTCAGCGCGTTATAGGTCTGAGCCAGGGCGATGGTCCCGTCGTGGCAGGACAGGCACAACCGCGACGACCCGTTGGGCTGGCCCACCGTCGCCTGCATCGTGCTGCTGGTGTAGACCTGGTAGTAACTGCCCGGATCGTTGCGGTTCCACAAGGGGCCTTGCGGGCTGGCCGCGTGCGGCGTGTGGCAAAAGGCGCAGACTTCGCCGCCCCCCGCGATCTTGACCGTCCCCGGACCCGACGAAGTCAGATTGTGCTTCGTCGCGGCCACGTTGGAGGGCCGTCCCAGGGCACCCAGCGCCGGGCCCGCCGCCAGTAAAAGCACGCTAATGAGAATCTGAAACCGGAGCATGGTCAGAACCTCCCACGTATTGGAAAACCTCCACCCGGTGATTCATCCCGTCGCACACGAAGATGCGGTCGTCGGCCGTCACGCACAGTCCGCCGGGCACCAGAAACTCCCCGCGTCCCCGGCCGGGCTGGCCGAAACTCAGGAGAAATCGCCCCTGGGCATCGAAAACCTGCACATTGGTCGTGTACGAATCCACCAGGTAAATGTGCCCGTACTGGTCCACCCCGATGCCCTTGGGCACCGCCAGGTAGCCCGTGGCATCGCCTTGCCGGCCGAATTCACTGAGATAGTGGCCCTGGCCATCCAGAATCTGCACCCGGAAATTCAGGGAATCGGTGACGTATAGCCGTCCGGCCGCATCCTGGGCAATGTAGGTCGGGGCGTTGAACTGCCCCGGGTCGCGCCCCGGCCCGCCGAAGCTGCGCAGGGGGTGCCCCTGCAGGTCGAAAACCCGTACCTTGTCGGCCAGTGTGTCCACCACGTAGAGTTCGCCCCGTCGGCTATCGAATACCAGCCCCGTTGGCCGCTTCACCACCCCCGCTGGCACGATGTCACGCACGAACCGGCCTTCGGGGCTGATCAGGGCGACGAGGTCCAGAGCGCTGTCGCTGACTGCAAAGCCCCCTGGACAGGCCGTCACCCCCACCGGCGAAACCATGTGTTTGGCTCCCACCCGGTCCGCCACGGTCATGCGCCCCGTGTGCAGGTTGAACAGCACCAGGGCCTGAAGTTCCTGGTCGGTCACGGCCAGCAGGTCCCCCGGTCCCATGGCCACGCCCACCGGCCGCATCAGCCGCACCGGCCGGCTGCCCACGATGAACTGCCCCAGCGCATCCAGGAACGACGGCCGCATCAGGTCCAGGGACTGGGAGATATCCATCCGGTGCACGATCCGCGGTGGCGCCGGCGGCGGGGGCCAGGCCGGGTGCGGCCCTGTGTCCGGCGGCGGCGAGGCGCAGCCGCGGGTCAGGACGAACAGCAGCAGGATGAAGAGCCAGGTGCGGCGCATGGTCCAACCTTAGAAATATCGGGTTAATTTGACGCCGACATACACGGACTGCCCGTGATCGGTTTCCTGGGTATAGATGCGGTAGTAGCTGTCCAGCGAGAGTTGTGTCTGGCCGGAGATCCACTGCAGGGACGGGCCGATCGAGAGTTGCTCATTGTTGTTCCGTCCTGCCTGATGGTAGTAGTCGGTCTCCAGACGCACCAGCAGGCTGTTGCTGAGCTTGAGGTTCAGATTGGCGTTGGCGCTGTAGGTCTCCAGGAAGTCTTGTCCCGGGCCCAGGCCGAACGCCGCGCCGTCGCTGTAGCTCAAGTTTTCGTAATAGGCCGTCGCGGTTACCGAGACGTTGCGGGAAAACACCTCGTTGTAGAGGGCGCGGAAGCGGTACGCCGAGTACGAGGGGAACAGCACCTGGGTGTTCCACTGCTGCTCGGCGCTCAGACGCAGGGGCCTGATCGGCCGCACTTCCACCCCCACGGTGATCGACTGGTGCTGGTCCAGGTATCCCGGGTCCGTGCCCGACTCCAGGCTGTCATCCTGGACCTGGTAGATGCTGTACAGCGACACCGGCAACACACTCAGGTCCAGCCGCACGTTCCAGTCCAGAATCTCCCGGGCGTACTGGGCGTTGGTCGAGCCGGTCACCGTGTAGCTGACCAGCACCGTTTGCCCGTCGTTGATCGTGCCTCCCGCCAGCCGCACTATCTGGGTGAAGGTCCCAAACGGCTGCAGCAGGTAGTCGATGCCTTCCACATAGGTGATCGAGTGCGACGCGTTGGTCACCACCACCGTCCCCCCCAGGACGTTGGGGTTGCGCAGCACCACCGGCACGATGCCGTTGAGCGTGACCGATTCGTTGGTAATCTGTCGGATGCCGCTGTCGGCACTGTCCTGGTGGTCTTCGTAGCCCGCCGTCAGGGTCGAGGTCAACAGGCCCAGGGGCGTGTGCTTGCGGTAATTCAGGTCGGTATAGATGCCCGCATACTGCTGCTGGCCGCCGGTGTATTCGTTGTCGTTACCCAGCACGCGCAGGGTGGCATCCAGGCTCTGATAGAACTTCTGGGTGACGCCCGCCTCGCCCTCGATCGTCTGGTTGCTCTGGTCGGCCGTGGTGTCGGAGGTGTAGGACCCGCGGTAGAAGCTCGAAAGGGTCGGGGAATGGTGCAGATCCAGGCGCTGGTCCAGATAGTACTGGTCCTCGGGGTAATACCCCTGGCGGTGCAGCACCCGCATGTGCCCCGACAACTGGTCGGCGTTGAGCCCCGGCTCGAAGCGCCACAGGTTCGACACGTTCAGTTCATCCCGCGAATCCGGCAGGTCTTCCGGCGGTTCGGAAACCACGAAGTAGGTGGCCGTCTCGGCAATCTCCTCGTGTTCATAGGTCAGCGCGGTGCGCCAGTTGCGGTCGCGCTCATCCGCGATCGCGATGCGCCCGCGCAGGATGTCCTGGTTGTCCGTGCGCACATCGGAAACCTCGTCGATGGTCTGATGCTCCAGCAGCACCGACACCGGGACTTTGCCTTTGAGAGTCATCTCGCCGCCCTGGGTTTGGGTATCCAGGGTGATGTTGCGGGCAAAGCTGCGGTTGAGGTTGTTCTGGTCCATGCTCGCATACACCCGGAAGCTGATGGGCTTTTCCTTCAGAAACAGGGCCCCCAGGCTGTACCCCAGGATGGTGCCGTCGGAGTTGGTCGAGGTGTCCCCCGCCTGTATGTCCTGCTGCGACAGTCCCAGACGCACGCTGGCATTCCAGTCGATCAGATTGGGGTGGTAGATGTAGCCCTGGCCCTTGAGGTCTACCCCCTCGTTGTAGAAGGAGTCGGTGGAGACGGTGGTCTGCGGCGGGGTGCCCCGGGTGTCCGTGTCCTGGCGGTATTGGCCGATGACGAAGATGTCCCCACCCCATTGCACCACCTGGAACGGCCGCACCGGCACCTGCTGGAAGGCCCACGTGCCCGCACCCACCTGCGCCTCAACCGGCAGCGGCTGGGCCAGCACCACCATCGCCGTGATCAGCAGGATCAGCAGCCATCGCTTCATCGCCCGACCTCCCGTCCGCGGGCCATAGGCCGGGTGCTCGGGTTCCCACCCCTGACGCCGCTCCCCGGCCCGGCGGCGGCCGCCGAAGCGGGCCAGAGCACGGCCGGGACCGTGGCGGGCTGGGACGCGGCTCGCGTCGCACGTTGCGTCGCCGCCGGGGTCGGCGGCAGCGCCGGCTGCGTCTGGGCTCCCGGGGGCAGTGGAATGCCCGCCCGTAGCAGATACGGCCGGGAACTGCTGTGGCCATGATGACAGATCAGGCAGTCCGCCCGGTACACCGGCGGATGCTGCGGCGTGGTGATTTCGGATAGCTTGTGGCACTTAAAGCACATCTGCTCGGCCGTATCCCGGATCAGATGCGGCCGGCTCGACCGGTGAGGGGTGTGGCAGATGGTGCATTTGCCTTCCACCACCGCCTGGTGCAGCTTGATGCCCGGCCCGGGGTGCTGCACTTTGGCGTGACACGTCACGCAGACCCGATCCACATCGCTGATCAGTTTGTTGGATTCGGCGGCGATGTGGCATTTGGTACAGACCGTGTTGTCCCACAGGGCGTGGCCACCGGTGGGGGGCACGGGCTCCACGTGCCGAAGCTGGTAGGTGTGCGAATCCGCCAGCAGCAGGCGATTGCCGGCTTTGTGCGGGTCGTGGCAGGTGGTGCACACCTCTTGGTGGGCCTTGGCGTGATACGACGAGGTAAAAATGTCCTGCGGATTGTGGCACGTCAGACACAGCCCCGGTTGGGCCTGGGTGAGCAGGCCCTTGTACTGGGATTTATGTGGCTCATGACACAGGCTGCACATCCGTGCCGCGACCGGGCCGTGCTCCCAATCCCCCGGCTTGAGGGTGAAGTACGAACCATGGCACTTGCGGCAAAGCACCCCGTTGGTGTTGTCGATGCTGTTGCCGTGCTCTCGGTCGTGGCAGTCAAAGCACCGTCGCCCGGCATACGGGGGGTGATAGATGTACACCACCGGCTGGGAGGTCGCGGCCGCTGCCGGCGACGACCCGCCCGGACCCCGGGCTTGCGAGGGCTGGGTTGTCGGCCAGCCTCCCGGCGGCGGCACGCCGTCAAAAAAGAACGACAGGACCCGGTACTTTTGCTGGGTCGAACACCCCGTGTAGAGCAGCACCAGGGCAGCCAGAACAAAAAACGCGCCTGCCCGGCAAAGGCTACCCGCAGTCCATCTCCTTCGGATCCGGTGGTCTGGTGTGGAAGATGTGATAGTCGGGAGCGTCATCGGGATGCAGGGAGGGCTCAATGGCCAACGCAAATGATGTACCGATCTCTTTGGGTTT
>JAJXSS010000105.1 GCA_021784455.1 Planctomycetota bacterium | reverse complement strand
CGCGGGCTGGTCAGTTTCCTGGCCATCCTCATGCTCGCCCCCGTGCTCACCCTGGGCGTGCTGTCCCTCTACACCTTTGTCGGCCGCATGCTTCAGTGGCCCCAGGCCGAGCCCGGCTTCTTCATTGGCAGCGGCGGAGCGTTTCACTACGACCTGGTGGTGCCCGAGGCGGGCCTGCTGATGCTGCTGATCCTGGTCCCCTTCGTCGCCTGGTGCGTCACCACCGGCATGATGTGGAGCCTGAAATCCAGGGGGGTGGTGGGGGCGGTCACGCCCACGCTCGCCATCGTGGGGCTTCTGGCCCTGTTCCTGGGTTTCTGCGGCTACAGCGCCGCTCAGAACATCAAACTGATTGGGCCCATCATCAACGCCTGCAGCCCCGTCACCGGCATGATGATGCTTCTGGACCCGGTGGAAAAAGTCAGCGATTTCGCCGAAGCCCCGGCCTTGGGCCGCCTGTCGCTGCTGCTGGGCGCCCTGATTTCCGGCGGCCTCTACGCCTTTTTCGCCTACACCCAGTTACAGGGCATGATCCGCACCTTCGACCACACCGTGCGCCGCCTGAGCGGCGTGACCAACTGACGGCCTGCCCCGTCGCATCGGCCGGACCAGGTACCAGTAGTAGGCCACAAACTCCCGCACCACCGCCCGGACATTCCACCACAGCCCGCCGCTGGTCGAGTGCTCGCTGCGCTCATCCCGTATCCCCAGGCGCCAGCAGGCCAGGCGGATGCGCAGGATATGGAAATACTCCGAGATGAACGCGGCCGAATGCCACCCGCGCCGGGCCAGCAGCTCCCGTGTGTGCCGCACGGTCAGATAGGTGTTGCGGCCTTCGTGGTCCTCGATGATGACCTTCCGGGGGATGCCCTGAGCTACCAGGTACCGCCCCATGTCCCGGGCCTCATCGTAGCCCCCGGCGGCCGAACTGCCGCTGACCAGAATGTGCGGGTACAGCCCCGCACGATAGCCCGCCACCGCCCGGTCCAGACGCGATTGCAGGGAGGGGGTCGGCGTGCCATCGGGCTCCACGCCCATGCCCAGCACCACCCCCACATCCGCCGGCCGCAGGTCATCATGCAGCCCGACGTACAAGAGCACCGCCGTATGAATGGCGAACCAGGCCGCCATCAGGGCGACCACAGTCAGGAGGCGCCGGTGGTGGCGATGAAGAAAGCGGGCGACCCTGCGAGATAAACCAATCGTGGATGCCATGGAATTGCCCACCGGAAGGCGAGGCTCTGGTAGGTTCGGGCTTGCCCGAACGTCTTTGCGGGCCTGGATCCCCCGATGTTCGGCCAGGGCCGAACCTACGCTCGGTCCGACGGCTCGGACGGAGCCTCGCCCTCCCGGGATTCCTCGCCCTCCCGGGATACCTCGCCCTCCCGGGATTTATCTTCCCGCGTTTAAACGAGCCGCCCCGCCTCCAGGTGCAGGCGCCGGTCCGCCGCCACCGCCACCTTTTCATCGTGCGTCACCATCACGATCGTCTGCCCCTGCCGGTGCAGGTCGCGGAGCAGATCGAGGATCTGTCCGCCCGTCTGGGCATCCAGGTTGCCGGTGGGCTCGTCCGCCAGCAGCACCGCCGGCTGGTTGATCAGCGCCCGGGCCAGGGCCACGCGCTGGCGTTCGCCCCCCGACAGTTTGGCCGGCCGATGCTTGAGCCGCTCGCCCAGGCCCAGCCTGGCCAGCAGCTCGGCCGCTTCCTGCCGCCGCTGGCGGCGCATGCGCAGCCAGGAAAGCGTTGAAGGGGTGATCGCCGCGCTGACCACGACGTTTTCCAGGGCGCTGAACTCCGGCAGCAGGTGGTAGAACTGGAACACGAAGCCCACCTGCTGGTTGCGGTAGCGGTCCAGGGCGCCGTTGCTCATCGCAAAGATGCTCTGGCCGGTAAACTGCACCTCGCCCCGGCTGGGCCGGTCCAACCCGCCCAGCAGGTGCAGCAGCGTGCTCTTGCCCGAGCCCGAAGCCCCCAGGATGGCCAGCCACTCCCCGTGGCGCACGGCCAGGTCCACGCCGCGCAGCACGTGCAGGTCCTCCCCGCCCAGCCGGTAATGCTTGTGCAGGCCCGTCGCACGCAGGATGTCACTTCTTGCCTCAGCCATCCCAGGTCCCGTCTATTCGTAACGCAAGGCCTCCACCGGGTTCAGCCGCGCCGCCATGATCGCCGGGATCAAGGAGCCCAGCACGCTGCACACAATCGACAGGGGCACCACCCAGGCGATGTCCACCGGCGCCACCTGGCTGGGAATGCGGTCCAGGTAATACACATCCGGCCGCCACATCTCCCAACTGATGGTCGCATCCAGCCAGGTGGCCAGGGAGGTGTGGTCGTGGAGGTACCAGAATCCGCCCGCCAGGCCGATCAGCCCCACCACCGCCAGCACGCCCGCCATCCACGCGGCCCACACTCCCGGCCGCCCATCGGGATACCGGCGCTTCAGCCGCCACCATACCACCGCCTCCACCGCGGCCACCGGCACGCCCAGGGCCAGTTCCAGCCCCACATAGAAGGTTGTGACCCCCAGGTGCGTGGCCAGAAAAGTCTGAATCTGGTTGATGTTGGTCACGATGGCCAGGGCCACGGCCAGCCCTAAGAGCGCCCCCAGGATGCCGATGATCAGGCCGTAACCCAGGAAGATGCCCGCGATGCCCAGTTGTCCCGCCCCCAGGGCCCGCAGCACGCCGATGTCCCGCGTCTTTTCCAGCACGATCATGTAGAACACCAGGGCGATCATCACGAAGGCCACCAGGCTGATCACCGCGAACAGGAAGGTGACCAGGTTGCGCTCGTTGGCGACGGCATTGAGGAACTTCTCGTGCCGCTCGCGCCAGGTGCTGACGCTCAGCCGGCCGTTGAGGTCGGGGTAATCCGCGATGGCCCGCCGCACCGAATGCCGCACCGCCTCGTGCAGTTGTTCCAGGGGCACCCCCGCCTTGCCTTTGACCAGGATCATGGATGCCCGGGCCGCAATGGTGCGCCCCGTGGGCTTGCCCGTATCCATGTTGATCTGCGGGGCGGCCGTCATCTTCAGCATGCTCTGCAGCAGCTTGAAGGGCACGAACACGCGGTTACGGTCGATCTCGTACAGGCCGGACTTGAAGTCGTTGACCACCGTCACCTCCCGGGCTTCGGGGTCCTGGGGCATGCCGTGTTCCGAGATGGGCAGCACCGTCAGCGTCACCGGGCTGCCGATGGTGCGGTTGTTGAGGATGTCGTAGTGCCCATAGACATCGCGGATGTTCTGCGGGTTCACCTCGATCCCCATGACGATCGCCGGGGCGGGCTTGGGCATGTCCGAACCCAAGAGGGCCATGGTCAGTTGCCTGAAACTGCCCTGATCCAGCCAACCCTTCAGCGTGTGGTAGCGCAGCCGCTGGGGATCGTTGGGGGCCTCCTGGTCCGCAAAAGGCTGCAGCAGGTCCACCCACTGGCGGATATTGCTGGCGTGCCAGAAGAGCGTGCTCTCGAAGGGCACCACCTGGTTGAGCGAGGCCGGATCCACCCCCAGGATTTCCACCGGGTAGGTGGCCCGCTGCGTCTCGCCGGGCAGGCTGACCAGGCCGAAGGAGCGGATAACCGGCGAGGCGGCCGCCACCTCGGGCAGTTTCTGGAAATCAGCCAGCAGCGCCTCGTAGTGGGGGAACCCCGTGATGTCCGCCTCCACTGTGACATCCGCCTCCAGGCGCTGCAGGGCCCCGGTCATCATGTTCAAAAAGCCCCCCATGATCGACAGCACGATCAGCACCATGGCCGTGCACAGCATCACCGCCAGCATGGCGATCAGCGGCATGATCCGCCGGCGCAGGTAGCGAAGGATGATCTGTAGCTTGTACATTCAGTTGGAGCACCAAGATAAGAGGAGTCGGGCCGGGAGGAAAGGCCGACGCACAGGTTCATACGGTGCCAGGGGCCCCTTGGTGCTGCCGGTATTATGTTTTGGGCTTCAGCAGCGGGAACAGGATCACGTCCCGGATGCTCTCGGCCCCCGTCAGCATCATGACCAGCCGGTCGATGCCCAGGCCCATTCCGCCCGCGGGGGGCATGCCGACCCGCAGGGCGTTGATGAAGTCTTCATCGTAGACCTGCTGCTCCTCACGCTCGCCTACCTGGTGCTTGAAGTGCCGCTCCTGCACATCGGGATCATTGAGCTCGGAGTAGCCGGGGCTGATTTCCTGGCCGTTGATGGCCAGTTCGTACACGTCGGCGAAGAAGGGGTCTTCGCGGTTCTCCCGGGCCAGGGGGATGACCACGCTGGGTACGTGCGTGACGAAGCACGGGTCGATCAGCGTGGGCTCGATGAGCTTTTCATAGACCTCGGTGAGCTGCTCCGCCGGCTGGCCCGTCAGCTTCAGGTCCTTGCCCGGGTTGGCCGAGCGGAGTTGATCAATCTGGGAGGCAGTCAAGGGCTCTTTGTTGAACTTCCACCCCGTCCGCTCGGCGACCAGATCCACCATCCGTACCCGCCGCCAGGGCCGCGTCAGGTTGATCGTCTTTTTCGTGCCCCTTCCGGGAGTCGTGTCTTCGTGGTTAATCACCAGCGTTCCCAGCACGTTCCGGGCCACCGTGCACACCATCTCCTCCACCATGTCGGCCATGGTTTCCCAGGAGCCAAAGGCCTCGTAGGCCTCGAGCATGGTGAACTCGGGATTGTGCCGGGGGCTGATGCCTTCGTTGCGGAAATTGCGGTTGATCTCGAACACCTTGGGGAAGCCGCCCACCAGCAGACGCTTGAGGTACAGCTCGGGGGCAATGCGCAGGTACAGCTTCAGGTCCAGGGCGTTGTGGTGGGTCACGAACGGCCGGGCTGCGGCCCCCCCGTGGATGGGCTGGAGCATGGGCGTCTCCACCTCCAGGTAGCCCCTGCCCTTCAAAAACGCCCGGATCTCATCCACGATCCGGATGCGCAGTTGCAGCGTGCGCATCACCCCCGGATTGGCCCATAGATCGACGTAGCGCTGGCGGTAGCGCAGCTCCGAATCGGTCAGCCCGTGCCACTTTTCCGGCGGCGGGACCAGCGACTTGCTGGCCAGCCCGAAGCCGGTGGCCCACACGGTGATTTCGCCCGTCTTGGTCGTCCCCAGCGGCCCCCGGGCCGTGATGATGTCGCCCAGGTCGGTCAGCTTGGCCAGTTGAAACGCCGGCTCGTCCACCGCCTTCTTGGAAACGGCCACCTGCAGATCGCCTCCGGCATCGCGGAGGGTCATGAACACCAGCTTGCCGATGTCCCGGTGCAGGATCACCCGCCCGGCCACGTTGGCCTGGGGCCGGTGATCCTGCGTGCTGTCGGCCTTGAACGCCTCATCGGCGGCCTTGTCATACCGCCCGCGGGCATCCGCCAGACTCAGGAGGCCCTCGGTACGCTGGCCGAACGGGTCAATCTGGAATTCCTCACGCAGCCGGGCCAGCTTGGCCCGCCGATCGGCCACCGGATCGCCGCCGGCCGGGGGGGTGGGGGGGGGGGGTGGGAGCGGGGAGGGTCTTACTCATAGGTCGAACATCCTACTCTGGCAGGGCGGGTCCGGCGCAGCGGGCCCACCTCTTCTTCCTAAACAACAACCCCGCCCTTGCGAGCGGGGTTGGCTCAGGAACAATCGTGCTGGCAACCCTTTTACAGGGCCGCTCCCGCCCGGCTTTACGCCGATTTCTGAGCGGTCGGCTCGGCCGCCACGCCGGCGGGCGCCGCAGCGCTCTCCGGGGTTGCCTCGGGCGCCGTCGCCCCTTCCAGCCCGCGCTTGGCGTCGCGCAGCCGCCGTCGCTTGCCCACCCGGTCACGCAGGTAATACAGCTTGGCCCGCCGCACATGGGCCCCGCGCTTGACCTCCACCTTGGCCACCCGCGGCGAATGCACCGGGAACACCCGTTCCACTCCTTCATTGGCCACGATGCGCCGCACCGTGACCATCTGGTTGATCCCGGCCCCCTTCACCGAAATCACCACTCCGGAGAAGACCTGGATGCGCTCTTTGTCGCCCTCCACGATCCGGTAGTGCACATCCACCGTGTCACCGGGGTGCAGCACCGGCAGGTCTTTCTTCAGTTGCGCGCTTTCCACGTCTTGTATGATGGTTTGGCTCATGGCAATGGCCTCCTCCGATAGTGGGGAGAGACCCACCAGACTAGCCGGATTGCCGTCCGAAAGCAAATCTGCGGCGCGGTCTCGGTTTCGGATTGCCGGTTTACGCCGGTTCCGGGGGCGGCAGCAGGTCCGGACGTCGCAGCTCGGTTCGGTGCCGCGCCTGCTCTTTCCGCCAGGCTTCGATGCGTGCATGATCCCCCGACAGCAGCACTTCGGGGACCGTCCGGCCCTGCCACACCGCCGGCCGCGTGTAGTGCGGGTAATCCAGTAGCCCCTGGGCCCCGGCCGAAAAGCTTTCGTGGTGCGCCGACCTTTCGTCCCCCAGAACGCCGGGAATCAACCGCACGACCGCGTCAGTCAGCACCATCGCCGCCAGTTCCCCTCCGGAAAGCACGTAGTCGCCAATGCTCACCTCCAGCGGCTCCAACGCGTCGATCGCCCGCTGGTCAAACCCTTCGTAATGCCCCGCAATGAGCAGGAGCCGCGGTTGCCCGGCCAGCTCCTCCACCAGCGGCTGGTCCAGGCGCCGGCCCTGGGGGCTCAGCACGATCCGCCGTGCCTTCCGGGGGTCCAGCTTCTCCACCGCCTGCACCGCGTCCCAGACCGGTTGACACTGCATCACCATGCCCGGCCCGCCGCCGAACGGCCGGTCGTCCACCTTGCCGTGCTTGTCCGTGGTGTAGGCGCGGATGTCCGTCAGGTGATACGCCACCGGCGCCCCGTGCGGCTCCAGGGTCAGTTCGCCGGCCGCTTTTTCGTAGAGTGCCGGGTCCGCGGCCCGTTTCAGGATGCTGGCGCCCAGCACCGGGGCGAACATCTCAGGAAAAAGTGTCAGAATGTCGATCCGCATGGTCGTCGGGCACGCTCAGGCGTGCCTTCCCGGCTGAGGGGCGCTGCCATCAAGAGGCACGCAGACGCGTGCCCAAACTCACCACCATCGCACGGGGGCCATCAAAAAACAACCGCCGGCTGGGCCGGCGGTTGGAGTGCGCATCCTGGCGATGTCCGGCCCAAGGCCCTCAATCCTTCTTCTCTTCCGCCTTGGCTTCGGCCGGTTTGGCTTCCTTGGCCGCCTTGGCAGCTTCGAGAGCCGCCTGCGTCGCCGCCTTTTTGGCCGCTTTGTCGGCGTTCTTCTTCTGCTGCCGGGTGCGCTGCTTCTGCACCACGGCCTGGCGGCGCTTGACGTGCTCGGGCATCTCAATGCCCAGCTTTTCGCACATCCGCCGCACCGTGTCGCTGGGTTGGGCCCCCACGCTCAGCCAGTACTTGACCCGTTCCGCCTTGATGCTGGCCTGCTTGGCCGTATCGCGGACCACCGGGTCGTAGAATCCCAACTCCTCGATGGCCCGACCGTCGCGGCGCGTCCTGGCATCCATCGCGCACAGACGGTAATACGCCCTGTTCCGCCGACCCAGCCTCTTCATTCGCAGCTTGACCACGCCGTAGTTCTCCGGCAAATACCTGTTGCCCCAGGGGCCGGCCATCCACTGGCCAGCCCGGGGGAACGCAAAAGAATACCCTAACCCCCGCCCGTCATCAAGCCGCCGCGATGGGCACCTTTTTCACCCATTGCAATCCCGGCTCGCCTGGGGCATAATTCGTTCTGTTCGGGTCACTTATCATCGCACTGCCATGAAGGGAGGTGTTTCACCCACAACCGCTGCGCTCCGCCCGCCGCGCTGCTGGTTCCCCCTGGGCTGCCATCCCGGCGATCTTGCCGTGGGGCCGGTTCCGCCTCCAGCGCCCCGCCCCGCCCTCCCGGAATTATCCATACCGTTTATCTTCGAGTCGCTCGGAAGGCACAGGACCGCATGCTGAAGTTTCAGGTATTCGAGCAGGGGTGTCCGGCCCAGCAGTGGCGTTTGCGTAACGCCTATCTGGTGGGGTCAGACCATAGCGCCATGCGCGCTGATGTCACGTTCGCCGATGGCCTGGTGCTTTGCCAGAAGCGCGAAGTGGGCTCGGCCGCCCTGGTCCTGCAGCACCGGGTGGGCGACTGCGGCGAACTCACCATCCAGACCTGCCTGCTGCCCGAACGCAACGAGCCCTACATCCTTTCCCTCGAGCTGGCCCGGCACCGGCTGATGCTGATCTACAACAAGCTCGAAGAATGGGGCATGTTCGAGCTCTCCGATGACCACCCCGTGGCCAAACGCATCGACCGGGCGCGCCGTCTTTTTACGGAGGCCCTGTGCCTGCACGAGTCCGAGCCCGCCCAGGCCGATCGGGCCGCCAGCGAGTGCCTCGTGGCCGCCATCGATGCCAGCGAGGAACTGGCCCTGGCCCACGCCGAAATCCTGCTCAACCGCCGCCGCCAGACCAACAGCCTGCCCCGCTACCCCATCGGCACCGGCCTGAGTCTGGATCAGAATCAGGAACGCGTCCGCGCCGCCCTGGCCAATAATTTCGATTTCCTGGCCATGCCCACCCCCTGGCGCTCCCTGGCCCCGGCCGAAGGCGCCTACAAATGGGATCTGACCGACAACTGGGTCGAGTGGGCCGCCCGCGCCCGCATGCCCATCGTGGCCGGCCCCGTGGTCAGTTTCGAGCCCTCGGCCCTGCCCGACTGGGTCTACATGTGGGAGCACGACTATGAAACCGTCCGCGACCTGCTCTACGAACACACCGAACGCACCGTCAACCGCTACAAGGGACCCGTGGCCATCTGGAACGTCGCGGCCGGCCTGCACGTCAACAACCACTTCCCCTTCAGCTTCGATCAGGTCATGGAACTCACCCGCATGTGCACCATGCTGGTGCGCAAGCTCCACCCCGCCAGCCGCGTGCTGATCGAAATCCGCCAGCCCTTCGGCGAGTATTACAGCACCAACCCCCGCTCCATCCCGCCTTTGATGTATGCCGACCTGCTGGTGCAGAACGCCGTCAACTTCGATGGCTTTGTCCTGCGCCTGTTGATGGGCCAGGCTCAGCCGGGCCAGCATCCGCGTGACCTGATGCAGCTTTCCGCCCTCATCGACCAGTTCGGCACCTACGGCAAGTCGCTGCATGTGGCCCTGGGGGTGCCCAGTGAGCCGGTCACAGAGCTGATGATCGCGGCCCCGGCTCCCAATGAACCGGTCGATCCGCATTGCGGCTTCTGGCGCAAGCCCTGGTCCCAGCTCGTCCAGAGCCGCTGGCTCGAGGCCATGTTCCACGTGGCCCTGTCCAAGCCGTTTGTCGAATCCGTCGCCTGGAGTGATGCGGTGGACCACTCCGGCATCGAACTGCCCCTGTCCGGCCTGGTGAGTGAGGATTTGCAGCCCAAGAGCAGCTTCCGCCGCCTGATCAACTTCCGCCGGTCCCTGAGCGCGCGCAGCCCGTTGCCCGTGCCCGCGGGGTCCGCCGCCGCCAATCCTCCCGGCCCGGCTTCCGGTCCGGCGGGGGGGTGATTGGCAGCCTTCGGGGGCGATCATGACCCGCGCCACCACCGCCCTAGCCCTGATAACGAGTCTCTTGTTCCTGCTGGCTCTGGCCCGCACCGTTCAGGACCGTGCCACAGCCGCCCGTTTGGGTCCGGCCCGGCCTGTGCCCGGGCCGCTGCATCACGTCGACATCAACCACGCCCAGGCCGCCGAACTGGCCTTGCTGCCGGGTGTCGGCCCCACCCTGGCCCAGGCCATCCTCGCGCGACGGCAGACCGTGGGCCCCTTCCAGTCCGTGGCCGATCTGACCACCGTTCGCGGCATCGGGCCCGGCCGCCTGGCCCAGATCGCCCCCTATGTGGTCTGCGGACCGGCAGGGAAGGGGCAAGGGATCAGGAACAAGCGGCAGGGGAACACCGTGCCCGGCGAGAGGGGGGCTCCTGGAGACCCCTAGGCCCGGCCCATCTGCTATCCTCTAAACCATGGACTCCCGTCGCCAACGCGCCCTGCGTCAGTTCATCGCCACCGATCGCCTCCTGGGGGTCGAGGCCGTGCCCCTGGGCGCGTTGGCCACCACCGCTCCGCCCGCCAGCGCTGTTCCTGCCGCGGCCCCGGCAGTCCCCCGGCCGGCCGCCCCCGCCAGCCCGCCGGCGCCGCCGGCCCCCTCGGGCGCTTCGCTCGTGGCCCCGCCCCGCCGGGCCACCGGCCCTTCCCTGGACCGGGCCGCCCGCCTGCGCATCCTGGCCGACATCGACACCAACGAAGTCAAATCCTGCACCAAGTGTGAGCTATCCCGGGGGCGGACCCACACCGTCTTTGGTGAGGGCGACCCCCAGGCCCAACTCATGTTCATTGGTGAAGGCCCCGGGGAAACGGAAGACCGCGAGGGCCGGCCGTTCTGCGGCCGGGCGGGCGAACTGCTGGACAAAATGATCGTGGCCATGGGCCTCAAACGCACCGAGGTCTACATCGCCAACACCGTCAAGTGCCGCCCGCCCAACAATCGCACCCCCACGCCCGCCGAAATCGAAGCCTGCTGGGGCTACCTCATCCGCCAGATCGCCACCCTCCAGCCCCGCGTGGTCGTGACCCTGGGCGCCCCGGCCTCCAAGACGCTCCTGAACACCACCACCGGCATCACCGCCCTGCGCGGCTCCTGGCAGTGGTTCACCGCCTTGCAGCCCGAGGGCCCGGCCATCCCCGTCATGCCCACCTTCCACCCCGCCTACCTGCTGCGTGCCTACACCCCCGACAACCGCCGCAAAGTCTGGGATGACCTGCAAAAAGTGATGGGTTACCTCAAAGGCGAGCTGACGATCAACTGATGCCTTGGCAAGGAGTGCGCGCG
>JAJXSS010000104.1 GCA_021784455.1 Planctomycetota bacterium | reverse complement strand
CTGGAGGGGGAGCGTCAGGACACGTTCAGCGTGATCGGTGAATCCACCACGTACGGCACGGCCATCGGCACGTTCTCCATCCTGGGCAATGATTTCCGTCTGCTGGATGCGATGGCCCTGGCCCGGGGCGTGCCGGGAACGGTGAAGAAACTGTACGTCATCCGCCAGGCGCCCGTTCAGCAGCAGGAAGTGCTGCCCACGCCGGGGGAGGGTCTGACCGAAAAAACGACGAAACCGGCCCAGGCCCCCCCGCCGGCCAAGCCCGGGCAGTTGATTCAAGACCTTCTACGCGGCTTGGAGCCGGGACCGGGGGCGACCACGCTACCCGCCCCGACGACGGCGCCGGAGTCCGGCAGCACCTCCGCCCCCCACGCGGCGGTGCCGCCGGCCAGCGGGCCTCCGGGTGAAGGATGGATGAACGTGGACGGCAAGTGGGTGCCGGCCGGAAGCACGGCCGCCGGGGGGCCGGGGGCCTCGATTTTCGGAACCGCCAAACCGGAAACACCCGCAGGCACGCCCCGCCAGCAGACCCCGCTGGAAGCAGGGCTGGAAGGGAATCAGCCTGCGGAGGCGTGGGTGAACATCGATGGCAAGTGGGTACGTGTCAACCGCGGGGTCGGGGCCACCCCCGGCACCGGATCCAGCAAGTCGGCGGCACCCAAACTGGTGTCGGCCCAGCGGATCATTGAGATCCCCTACAACAAACTGCTGGACGGGGATACGCGCTACAATATTGTCATTCGCCCGGGCGATGTGATCCGGGTGCCGTCGGTGACCATCGGTAACGTTTATATCGGCGGGCAGATCAACCGGCCGGGCACCTACGGTCTGCCGGGCGACCGCGACCTGACGCTGAAGCAACTGATCCTGGCGGCGGGCGGCCTGACCGGCATAGCGGTGCCGGAACGCACCGACCTGATCCGGCGGATCGGCCGGAATCGGGAAGCGATCGTGCGGCTGAACCTGCGGGCCATCTTCGCGGGTACGCAGCCGGACATCTTCCTCAAGACCAATGACACGATCAATATCGGCACGAATTTCTGGGCCACGCCGCTGGCGATCGTACGGAACGGCTTCCGCATGAGTTACGGATTTGGATTTGTGATGGACCGCAACTTCGCCGAGAACGTGTTCGGCGTTCAGTACAACCCGTAGGATGGGCGAAACGCGCTGGGCGTAATCGCCGATCATGGCGTAAGAGCAGGGTATTGGCAGCCCTGTGGGCCGTGTACGCCGCCCTTGCCCAAACGGGGCACTCCAATTGCCGGAGTTCAGGGGGCCGATGTTATCGGCCCAGGCGGGCGGTTATCGGCAAGGGTTGCGCTCTCGGCCGGAAACACTGGCGGGCCCGAAGGCCCGGCGCCGGGTGACGGTGGGTGAACCCCCCGGAGAACAGGGTCGTAATAACCAGGGTCTGAACCTGTCCCGCCAGGCCCCATCAGGATCAATGACCAGCACGACCGCCACCATGGTGTCTCCTCTGCCCCGCCCAGCCGCGCCGCTGTCGCGGGCCGGTTGGATTTGGCTGGGCACCGCGGGGCTGCTGTTCCTGGTGCTCTTCTGGGCCATCGTGCAGCGTATGGCGTTTATCGCCCTGGGCACCAGCAGTTGGTGGAACGTGCTGACGGGACATTTCGACATCTCGGGGGACTGGTCCCATGCCATCGTCATTCCGTTCATCAGCGGGTATTTCGTGTGGCAGAACCGCGAGCGTCTGGCGGCGGCCAAGATCCGGACTTTCTGGCCGGGGCTGTGGCTGTTTTACGCCGGTCTGTTCAGTTACGCCTGGTGGCTGGGGCCGGGGCGGAACGACATGTTGCAGGGCTACAGCATGATCGTGGCCCTGATGGGCCTGACGTGGTTTGCCCTGGGCGGACAGGCTCTGCGGGTGCTGTGGTTCCCGATCCTGTACCTGGCCCTGGGGATCAAGGTGGCCCCGCGCTGGTGGGACGCCCTGGCCTGGCAACTGCGTCTGATCGCCTCGCGCTCGGGGACAATGGCGGTTAACGTGCTGGGGGCGCCGGTCAATTTGCGGGCGGAAGTGCAGGGCTCGACCATCGACCTGTGGTCGGGTCTGAAGCACCTGCAGCCGCCCATGGACGTGGCCAACGCCTGCTCGGGGCTGCGCATGCTGATGGCTTTCATCGCGCTGGGGGTGGCCATGGCCTACCTGGTGCGGCGGCTGTGGTGGCAGCGTCTGATCATGGTGCTGGCGACGGTGCCGATCGCAGTGGCGGTGAACGTGGGCCGCATTGTGGTGCTGGCCTTTATCCGCGCGGAAGGCAACCCCGAGGCGGCCCAGGGCCAGTTTCATATTTTCGTGGGCATGCTGATGCTCATCCCGGCCGCCGGCCTGTTCTGGTTGCTGGGGTGGGTCCTGGACCACATGGTCGTTTACGAGGACGACCCCGCCGAACGCACCCCTTCGGCGCGGGCGGCCCAGGCGGCCCCGCCGGCAAGCCCCGCGCCGGCTGCCGGGCAGTGCTCGCCCGGGCGGCTGGTCAACCCCCTGCTTCTGGGCGGGGCGATGACGGCGATGGTGGGAGCCAGTTACGCGGCGATCCTGAGCGTGCTGCGGCCGGACCTGCTGCTGCCCAAGTTGCTCGATGTGCACACCAGCCGCCTGGTCATGGGCGGGCTTCTGGGGGCGGCTTTGGTGATGCTGATCTGGGTTCTGTACCGGGCCCGGCGCCTGACCCGCACGGACCGGATGGGGACCGGCGAACATCTGCCGACCCTGGCCTTTTCCGTAGGGCTGCTCCTGGTTTCCATCCTGGGCCTGCAAAGCACCATCGCCCTGTCGGGCGAGGTGCTCTTCAAGAAACCCGTGCCCCTGCGTTCGCAGTTGTACACCCTGCCCGACCGCATCGGTTCCTGGGTGCACATTCACGACCCCAAGATCGAGCAGATGAGCGAAGAAGCGATTGAGACTCTGGGCACGCGCGAGTTCATGCGCTACCGGTACCGCGACACCAGCCGCACCGACGGCGGCCCCGGGTCGGAAGTGATCCTGCACGTCGCCTATTACACGGGCACGCCCGACACGGTGCCGCATGTACCCGACCGGTGTTACGTGGCCGGCGGCCTGGTAGGGATCGACAAGACCGAGGCCACGCTGCGCTTCCAGGGCCCCCAATACGTCAAGGAAGGCGGCACCTGGATCGCCCGTCGGGATCGAGCCCCCAAGATCGTGCACATGCCCGCCATCACGGCGCCGGCGACGGTGTTCACGTTCGCCGACCCCCACGACCCCGAAGCGGAATCCAACGTCATTTACTTTTTCGTATCCAACGGCCGCTTCCTGCCTTCACCGGATGACGTGCGTCTCTACGGTTTCCTGCCCACCGACACGTACGCCTATTACTGCAAGGTGGAGGTGCTGGTGCCGGGCATGGCGAGCAAGAAGGGGGCGGTGAAATGCGTGGATGGATTCCTCTCGGAAATGATGCCCGAGATCATGGCGTGTTTGCCGGACTGGGTGGATGTGCGTGCCGGCCGCTGGCCGGCCCCCGCGACTCAGCCGGCCCCGGCGGGCCTCAAGTGAGGGGCCCGGCTGACGGTCCCGATTTGGAGATTGGTGGATGGCTGCGAAAGTCAATACCAGGTTTGTTCTGATCCTCGTGGTGGCGCTGGTAGTCATCGTGGGCGGTGTGGCCGTCGCGGTGTACTGGTTCAACCTGCGTGACCCGGCGGTGAACATCGCCCGGGGTGACGCCGCCATGGCCCTGGCCAAGGATGACCTGGCCAAGGGGAAGAAGACCCAGGCCCAGCAGGAGCTGTCCGAGGCCCTGCTGGAATACGGCAAGGCCCTGAGCCGGCGCAAGAGTGATGTGCCTCTGATCACGCGCTATCTCGATGCCCTGGATCTGACGGATGTGGACAATCCCAAGGATGCCCGCCGGGCGGTGGACCAGATGCGCGGGCTGCTGCAGCAGGCTCTGACGGTGGAACCGGCCAACGATGCCATTCTCCGCCGCATGATGACCCTGTATTACCACCTGGGCAAGAATTTCGGCGAGCTCGACCTGTGGACGATGATGTACAACCAGTGCCAGAACACCCTGAAGGTGGCCCCCAATTCCATCACGGCGCGCAAGTACCGCGGCATTGCCCAGGTCTACCGGGCCCGGCTGGTGGACCTGGATGTCGCCAAGCGTGATCAGGCCCGGTCCGATTTGCAGGCCGCCCTGGCCAAAGATCCCAACGATCTGCTGGCCCTGTATCACCTGGCTCTGTGGTACCTGAATGAGGCCCACACCATCGAACTCTCCCGGCTGAACCTGGAGAAGGCGGCCCAGTACAAACAGAAGGCCCGCGAGCTATCGCAGGAGATGCTGGCCAAGAGCCCCGACGACCCGCAGGAGCGGCTCAACCGCGTGCAGATCCTGCTGGAAGTGCAGGACACCACCGAGGCCACGCCCGAGCTCAACAAGCTCGAGGCCCAGCTTCTGGCCAAGCCCCAGCCCACCTCCGTGGTACTGCAGATGGCCGATCTGCTGCGGCGTGTCGACCATGAGCGCGTGGATCGCGGCCCGAGCCTGCCCGCCACCACCCGGGGCTTTCAGCGGGCCCAGGCCCTGCTGGAAGCCGGCATCAAGGCACACCCCGATGACATCCGGCTGTACGATGCCCTGGCCAACCTGTTCGTGCAGCAGGGCATGACCGACCAGGCCCTGGCGATTCTCGACAAGGCTTTGGCGCTGAAACTGCACGGCCCCCCGCTGCAGGCCATGACTTACTGGTACTACCAGGCCGATTGCAGCCGGGCCCACATCGACCAACTGCTGGCCAAAGCCCAGACCCAGAAGAACGCGGAGGAGCGCAAGAAGCTGATCGCCCAGGCCAAGTCCGAGCTTTCGGCCAGCACGCTGAATCCGGATTCGGCCATGTACCACCTGCTGGCCGGAAAGCTGGCCATGGCCGAGGGCAACCTGCCGGAGGCGGCCAACCACCTGGACCGGGCCTGCACGCTGTTCAACGACACGAACATCGAGGCCCTGTACCTGTCGGCGGAAGTGCGGCGGCTGGAAGGGGATTCGGGCGCGGCCGCCGACCGGCTGCAGGAGATCCTCAGCCGGAATCCCACGTTGACCCCTTTGCGTCTGCAACTGGCCAAGCTCCAGATCGCCAACCGGCAACTGGCCGACGCCCAGCAGAACGTAGACAAGATTCTCGCCGATGCGCCGGATGATCCCCAGGCCCTGCAGCTTCGGGCCCAGCTTCTGGCCATGCTGGGGAAACCCGAGGAAGCCATCGCCATCTACAAGAGGCTGGATCCCCAGCAGAATTCCGATGTGGTGTTCCCCCTGGCCAGCCTGTACATGAGCACGGGGCACGCCGATGAAGCCCGGCAAATGGTGGAGGCCCTGTTCAAAAAGCACCCCACGGACCTGCGCGTGCTGCAGACCCTGCTGCGTATGAGCACCAGCAAGGAGCAGGCCCAGGGCTACCTCGCCATGGCCCGCAAGGCCGGGGCGGACAAGGACCTTCTGGACGTGCTGGCCAAGGGCCTGGGCGGAAAAGCCGAAGCGCTGACCGGCATCGAGGATCTGGTCAGCAAGGACCCCGATCCTTACACGCGGGCGCTGAAGCGCTATGCGCTGTTCCGCCAGCTCGGCAAGCTGGACCAGGCCGATCAGGCCCTGGCCGAGGCGGCCAAACTCAAACCGCGGGACCCGCGCACGGTGGAGGCCGTCTTTGCCCGTGACCTGGAAAAGAAGGACTGGGACAGTGCCCAGGATCAGGCCACCCTGGCCGTGACCCTGAACCTCGACCAGGCCCAGGGCCAGACCTATCTGGGGCGCCTGGCTCTGGCCCAGGGGCAACTGGACAAGGCCGTGGCCGCCTTCCGCAAAGTGGTGGACCTGCGGCCGGTGTACTCCACAGGCTGGCGCCTGCTGGGCGATGCCCAGAGGCAGTCGGGCCATCCCGAGCAAGCCGTCACCTCCTATCAGAAGGCGGTGAATCAGCGGCCCTCCGATGTCGCGGCGTTGCGCGGTCTGGCGGCGTGCTATGACATGATGCACAACTACCCCAAGGCCCTGGAGAGTCTGCGGGCCGCCCTGGATTTCGCGCCGGGCGACGGCATGCTGCTGAACCAGTACCTGGCGTACGATGAGCAGCACGGGGACCCGAAAGACGCACTGGCTCTGCGTGAGAAGATTGCCCAGGCCGCCCCCGGCGACACGGACAACCTGCGGGCCGTGGCCCTGCTCCAGGCCCGCCTGGGACAGGTTGACTCGGCCCTCAAGCTGATGAATGCCGTGGTCGCCAAAGAAGGGCAGACCATCCCCAATCTGTCCGTGCTGGCGGCCATCTATTCGATCAGCGACCAGCCCGCCAAGGCCCGCGCGCTGCTGGAAGCCCATATCAAGGCCCTGGGCGACAAGGCCACGGCCGCGGACTACCTGCTGCTGGCCAAGTTCTACCTGAGCACCAATGATGGCAATGCCGCCCTGGAGGCCTTCCACGAGGCGATCGCCGTGGAGGACCCCAAGACCCGCCCGGCCAGCCGCGAACTGGCCGACCTGCTGTTTGACCGCGGCATGTTCGCCCAGTGCCTGGAGTATTACCAGCGTCTCTATGAGCTGAATCCCAAGGACCTGCGCGTCAGCCAGCGCTATGTGGAAGCCCTCCTGCGGGCGGGCAAGGCCGACCTGGCCCAGACCATCCTCAACAAGATCCTGGCCCAGCAGGGCACGCCCGATGCCACCAGCTATGTGCTGATCGGCATGGCCGACCGGGTGCGCGGCGATGATGCCGAAGCGCTGAAGGCCATGAAGAGTGCGGTGGCCATGGCCCCCACCCGCGGGCTGTTCCACTACCAGTACGCCGAACAACTGGTGGCCGGGAACAACGATTCGCCGGAGCGCATCCAGGAGGCCCTGACGGAGATCAACAAGGCCCTGGAACTGGACAACAACATGGTTCCCGCCCGGATGCTGGAGGCCCGCATCCGGCTGCAGCAGCACGATCCGCAGGAGGCCATCCGCGAACTCAACACGGCGATCAAGATCGCGCCCTATTACCTTCCCGCCCGGCAGATGCTGGCCCAGGTGTACCAGGACACCAACGACCTGGCCAGCCTGAGCGACTTCCTGGGCCAGTGCGTGAAGCTGTTCCCCAAGGACACCTCATGGCTGCGCATGCAGGCCCGGGTGGCCCAGCGCACGGGCGACAACCAGCTCGCCCTGAGCAAGCTGACCCAGGCCGTGGCTATTGAGCCGTTGCCGGAGAATCTGTATGACCTGGCCGCCCTGGAACTGCACCTGGACCAGACGCAGAATGCCCAGGCCCTGCTCAGCAAGTACGCTACCGTCGTCGACAAGAATGCCGTCCTGCAAGGGGCGCTGGGCCAGACCCTGGCCACCCTCAAGCAGACGTCTGCGGCGGAAGCGGCCTTCAACCGGGGCCTGCAGCTCGCCCAGTCGCTGGCCCAGGCCACGGCGGTGAACGACCAGATGACCACCGCCCTGGGCCCTGCGCGGGCCAATGAGCTGCTGCAGCCCCTGACCCTGGGCGCCCACGGCCTGTGGTCGCAGCTCTGCATCGCCAGCAACCTGATCCAGGCGGACCAGTGCCAGCAGGCTCTGGACCGCCTGCAGAAGCTGTATGTGCTGGTGCCCGACGGCACGCCGACCCGGCTGATGATCGACCGCATGGTCGCCCTGTGCTACCACCGCACCGGCCAGAAGGAACTGGCCAGGCAGAAGTACCTCGACATTCTGAAGAGTGCTCCGGACAGTGTCGCGACGCTGAACAACCTGGCCTATCTGCTCATCGAGAATTTTGGTGACGTGACGGGGGCTCAGCGCTATGCTCAACAGGCTGTCAGTCTGGCCCCCAATGACCCTCAGGTACTGGACACGCAAGGCTGGATCCAATACAAGGCCGGGCTGACCAACTCCGCCCTGGATACGCTGCAGCGCAGCGTGCGCCTGGCGCCGATGGCCCCTAACCAGTACCACCTGGCCATGGTGCTGGTGGCCTCGGGAGGCAGCCACCGCGATGCGGTACGCTATCTGGAAGCGGCCGTGAAGCTTGCCAGCCAGACCCACGATGAGGATACCCTCAAACGGGCCCAGGCCGCCCTGACCAACCTGAAGAACTGAGAGAAATCCGCTATGAGTGCCAACCCCTTGATGCCGCTGCCCGCCGGCCCCGAAGCCTTGACGGGCGCCCCCGCCACCAGCCGGTTCACGCCCGTCGATCCCCTGCGTCTGCTGCGCCAGCACACACGGCTGCTGATCGTCACCGCCATCATCGGTGTCGTGCTGGGGGTGGGGATCTACGTGGCGCTGCGTCTGCTGTCGCCCGGCTACACCACGTATGCCCAGTTGGTGGTCAACCCCCCGCCGGGCAACCCCTGGAGCGTCACCCCCGAAGCCGGAGCCATGCAGACCGACGCCATCAGCAGTTACATCCAGAACCAGGTGGTGCTGCTGAAATCCAACGACATCATCGACAGCGCCCTGAAGGACCCGGTTCTGCGGCAGACGGCGTGGTTCCGGTCGTTCGGCGGGGCCGTGCCCAAGCGGCCGGCCAACTACGACAGTCTGTCCGACGCGGCCAAGGCCAAGATCGACAGTTCCATCGCTGCCGCGGAAGGTGCCCGTATCAGCGACGTGCGGGAATACCTCCAGCGCCACGCCTTGAATGCCAGCCCCATCCGCGGTTCGACCCTCATTCAGGTGTCGCTGACCGGCCGCGACCCCAGCGACCTGCCCACCGTGCTGGACATCATCCTGGACTCCTACTTCAGCCGCCTGCAACAGGACAAGGACAGCAGCAACGCCGATCTGCGGGCCACCTACTTCGCCGAAGAGAAGCGGGCCGAAGAAGATCTGTCCAACATTTCGGCCCGCCAGAAGCAGTATGTCATCGAGAATGACATCCCCAACCTGCAGTCCCAGCTCAACGATGCCCAGATTTCGTACCAGACGGTGGCCCAGCGCGAGGCCGAACTGCGCGTCCTGAAACAGCAGGCCGCCGATGCCTACCAGAGCCTGGTGGCGGCGCAGCAGCAGGGAACGCTGGCGCCCTCGGCGACGGATGTGGCCATGGCCGAACACGACCCGGCTCTGGCCCAGCGGGACGAGAAACTGCGGCAACTGCGCGAGGAACGCGAGGTGGCCCTGCACCGCTTCGGTGAAAACCACTACTACGTGAAGGACCTGGACCGCCGGATCATCGCCGCCGAACAGGAGCGCAAGATCGAGTTCGACCGCCTTTTGGCCCAGCAGATGCAGGTGACCATCTCCCAGGCCAAGTCCCAGGTGGACAGTTACGAGGCCCAGTTGCAGGGTCTGCAACCCACCCTGGATCAGGCCCGCCTGCGCATGCGTGACCTGTCGCTGAAGATCAAGGGCTACGATGACCTGGTCGAGCAGTACAAGGCCGCCCAGGACCGGCGCGATCAGGCCCAGAAGATGGTTCAGGATGTGCGCATCCTCGGCAGCCGCACGGATTCCACGCGCGTCAGCCGGCAGCAGAACCCGATCCGGGCGGAACTGACCTTCCCGCCCAAGCCCTACATCACCGTCCCGGGCGTGACCCTGCTGACACTGTTCCTGGTGGGCGCCTTCATCTATCTGCGGGAAATGCTGGACCAGCGCATCAAGAGCCCCAGCGATGTGAAATTGCTGCCCAACGTGGAACTGCTAGGCGTGCTGCCCGAAACCACGGACGATCCTTCCAGCCCGGCCCGCGTGGAAAGCGTCGTGCAGGACGATCCGGCCGGGCTGATGGCCGAATCGTTCCGTCAGTTGCGCACCGCCCTACTGACCCAGATGGACCGCCGGGGGTACAAGACCCTGGGCGTCGCCTCGCCGCAGCCCGAGTGCGGCACTTCCAGCGTGGCCAGCAACCTGGCCATGAGCCTGGCCTACATCGGCCGCAAGGTGCTGTTGCTGGATGCCAACCTGCGACGGCCCAACCAGCACTACATATTTGGCCTGGCGCAACAGCCGGGGCTGGTGGAGGTGCTGCGCGGCACGGCCAGTGCGGAGGCGGTCATCTTCCACAAGGTCGAGCCCAACGTGGATATCCTGCCCGCCGGCGATGTCCGTGATGTGCCGCCGGAGATGCTCGAAGGGGCGGCCTTCCGCGGCCTGATCAGCCAGTTGGAACGCACGTATGACCTCATCATCATCGACTGCCCGCCGGCCCTGCTGGCCTCGGACTGCCAGATGCTGGCCAAGCATGTGGACGCCTTCCTGCTGGTTCTGCGGGCGATGGAAGACAAACGCGGCATGGTGGGGCGCATGCTGCGGCAGTTTGAGGGCCTCAGGGCCGATGTTCTGGGCGCGGTGCTGAACCGGGCCCGCCACGCGGCCGGCGGCTACTTCAAGGAAACCTATACGGAGTTCTACCGCTACCGCAATGGCGACGGCCGCAAGACGCCGGCCAAACCAAAGAGCCCCGAACCGGCCAAGACTGAGGCCTGAGTACCGTGCTGCGCCAGGTACCGCCGATCCGTGCGGGCAATGCCATGGAGTCTTCCGCGAAAACCCTGACCCTGGTCACCGGCGGCGCGGGTTTCATCGGCTCGCACCTGGTGGAATACCTGCGCGGGCTGGGGCGGCGGGTGCTCATCATCGACGATCTATCCACCGGCCGGCGCCGCAACGTGGAGCACCTGCTGGGGGATGGCTGCCGCTTGATTCAGGCCCGGGTGAGCGAGGCCCTGCGCGGCCCGGAAGCGGTCCTGGCGGGCGTGGGGCGGGTGTAGCATCTGGCCGCGGCGGTGGGTGTGCGTCTGGTGGTCAGCGACCCGGCAGGCATGATCCGCAACAACGTTCAGGAGACGGCTGATCTTCTGGAGGCGGCGGCCCACAGCGGGGCCCATGTCTTAATCGCCTCATCCAGCGAGGTC
>JAJXSS010000103.1 GCA_021784455.1 Planctomycetota bacterium | reverse complement strand
GGTGGAAGCCCCCGACATGGCCGACCCCCTGGCCACCTTCGAGCAGAAATCGGGAGTCACCAAGGGCGTGCGGAATGAGGGCCCGATGCTGATGGTGTTCACCGATGCGTCGTTCATCTCCGACCCGCGGCGGCCGGGAGAGCCGGCGGCCGCCGAAGCCCCCCGGAAGCCGCCTCTGGTGGTGGTCGTTCCGGTGACCAGCTTCGATGCCTTCCTGGGCAACTTCACGGATATCGTGGGCCAGGGCGATGTGCGGCAGGGGACGGACGCGCAGAACAAGAAGATGTGGCTCAGGCGGGAAGGCGCGTTTGTCCTGGTCGCCCAGGACCGGGAGTCGCTGGATGAATACAAAGTGGGGGGCGACGGGGCCCAGTGGGTGCAGCGGGCGGGCAAGCTGGGCCAGGAGCGGCTGAATCATGCCCAGATGGCGGTGCTGTTGGACCTGGAGGCTCTGGCCCCGAAAGTCCAGCCCCATATCGAGCAGTTCCTGCAGACGATGCAGAAGCAGATGTCGGTCTTGGGCGAGGGGCCCGGCGCTAACCCCGGCATGATGCAGGCCAAGTGGGCCATCCCGATGTACGCGGGCCTGGCCAAGGTGCTGCTGCGCGATGCTTCGATGCTGACGCTGACGGCCGATTTCTCCGAGCGTGGGGCGGGCCTCTGGTCCACCCTGCAATTCAAGCCCGACAGCCCCGTGGGCAAAGCCCTGGCTGGCGGGGCAGGGGCCCAGGACCTGCTGGCCGCGGTGCCCGCCGGGCCGTATCTGTTCGCGGTAGCCGCCAACACCAAGGGCATCGACCTGACGGCGCTGATAAGCGAACTCAAGGCCCAGATGCCCGCTGACATGCCCGCCGATGACCAAGCCATGCTCAACACCATGCTGGCCACGCTGCCCAGGATGAATGCCATCGCGGGCGGCTACTACTTCACCCCCGATCCCAACGGCGGAGGCATGACGGGGGTATCGGTGGTGCGGACCAGCGATCCAGCCGGCTACCGCAGGGCCATGCAGGCCCAGTTCGCCCAGATGGCCAAAGTGGCCCAGCAGATGAAGGCGCAAGGCCCAGCCGGCGGGAACGAACCTTCGGCGCCGGGTCCGCGGCGGCGCCGCCGCCCGGCCCCGGGAGCCATGGTGGTGGAGTTCAAGCCCGCGGCCACGACGATTGATGGCCTGGCGGCGGACGAGTTTCACTATTCGGTGCCTCTGCCGCCCGAGGCCATGATGACGCCGGTGGGGGCCCTGATGGCCTCGTTTACCAACGTGCGGGGCTACATCGTGACCCAGGGCGACTACGTCCTGAGCACCATGAACGGCGGTCCGGAACTGGTGAGTGCGGCGCTGAAGAATCTCAAATCCGGACCGGGCCTGGGGGGCAACGTGGGCATCACCAAGGGGCGGCAGGCCGGCCTGGGAGATGGCGCCTGCCTGCAGATGTACCTGAACGTGGACGGTGTCCTGGATATGGTCAACCCCATGTTGATGATGTTCGGGGTGCCGCAGCTCAAGACGCCTGCGGGCATGCCCGCGGTGACGATGGGCCTGGTGGCCCGGGACGCGGCGGCCTCCGCACGGCTGTTTGTGCCGCAGGAACTGTTCACCTTCATCAAGGATGCCAAGGCGAAGATCCAGGAGGCGCAGGAGAACGCCGCCCAGGGTGGTGGCGCGCCGCCGCGTGAGCGGGGCGGCCCGCCGCAATGAGCGCTCGCCCCGGGCCCGCCGCCATCCGGATCAAGGGCCGGCAACCTCAATCCTTTCAAGACTGCCCGGGCCCAACGCCCGCGCAGCCAGGCGAGCCACGGGAAGGCCGGGCTTCCGCCGGGCGGTTATGATTGAGATGATGTGGCGAGCAACGCTGGTGTTGGCGGGTCTGGTCTACGTGGCAACGGTGGTGGGCGCGGTGTTGACGCCGCCGGGTGGCCCGGCGGGTGGGCCCGCCGCCGAGCCGTCACCGCCGGTCCAGGCGCTGCGCCCGGCGCCGCATCGGCCGGTGGTGGGCTTCGCCATCAGCTTCCATCACACCGATGACCTTCCCTCCTTTCTCAAGGTGGTGGATGAACTGGCGGCCCTGGGCGTCAACAGCGTGCAGGTGGTGACGCCGGCCTTTCAGAAGGACGGGGCCTCGCAGGATATCGAGGTGGTGCCGGGCGAGAGCGCCCGCCGGGCCGACTTGATCAAGCTGCTGCAATACGCCAAAGCCAAGGGGATGACGACCGCCTTGATGCCCATCGTGCTGTTTTCCGAGCCGCGGGGCAATGAATGGCGGGGCAAGATCAACCCACAGGACTGGGACGTCTGGTGGGCCAGCTACCGGCGGATGCAGGATTACTTTCTGGACATCGCCAACAAGGCCCACGTGGATGATTACGCCGTGGGTTCGGAACTGCTCTCCACGGAGAAAGAAACCCGCCGCTGGGTCTCCCTGATCACTCATGTGCGCCGGCATTTCCACGGCCGCCTGTACTATTCCACCAACTGGGATCACTACCAGGTGCCGACCTTCTGGAAGTACCTGGACATGATTGGCATCAGTTGCTACTGGGACATGACCACCTATGCGGACACCGACCCGCCCTCGGCCCGGGCCTTGGCCCAGCGCTGGGCGGAAATCCGCAAGGATGTGCTGGAATTCGCGGCCCAGGAGGACCGGCCGGTGGTGTTCACGGAACTGGGCTATCCCAGCCTGCCCTGGGGCCTGAAGGACCCGTGGAACTATGTGGATACCAAGGGCGTCAAATCCGCGCCGGAGGTGCAGCTTCTGGGGTATCAGGCGTTTCTGGATGCCTGGGGCGATCTTCTCATGCGCCGCGCCACGGCCGCGGGGCGGGCGGACGGTTTTGCGGGCGTCTACTTCTATTCCTGGCAGCCCTGGGATAAGGGGGGCCCCGGCGATATCGGCTATGGGATCAAGGGGAAACCCGCGAGCAGGCTTCTGGCGAACTGGTTGAAGAAGTGGCGGGTGGCGATGGGCCGGTAGCCGGCGGAGGGGCGACGGCGCAGGCCTTCGGCGGGTGCGCACGAACTCCCTTAGCGTCCTGCGGCCAGCCGCCTGGGCCACCGGCCGGACAAGAACGCCGCTCTCACGATCCGGGTTTTTATCGGTACACTACGGGGTCCCCCGGTCGGAGCTTCCTTGGGAGATTATTGATCTTGGCCGTGTCGGACCGCAATATACCCGCCCGCCAACCCCCCGGTGTTTCCAGTGGCGGGCCTGCCCCCTCATCGCCGCCGCCGGCGCCCTTGGGGCCATCTTCCCGCGGCCCCGGGAGTTCCGGGGCCGGCCGCCTGCTGCGCAGCGGTCCGGCCCGCCCCCGCTGGCAGCACCGACCGGCCACCGGGCTGCTGGTCCTTTTGTGCCTGGTCGTGGCGGCGCCTGTCCTGCTGGTCGAGGTGCAGCGCCCGGACGTCGTGGATCGCGACGAGGCCCGCACCCTGGCCACCTCCCTCCAGACCTGGCAGCAGTTCCGTAAACGCCACAGCCTCTCGGTCGTCAATCCCGACCGCCTGGCCCCGGTCTACAACGGCCAGCCCCAGCTCTACGCCCCGCCGGGCATGACGTGGGTACACCTTCTGGCCCTGAGCTTGCATCCGCCGGCTACCCCGGCCGCGGCGCCGGATGTCGCCGCCCTGGATGGGCGGCTGGCGTCGGCGGCGTTTGGCTTGCTGGCCGTGCTGGGCGTCTTCTGGGCCGGCCGCTGTATCGGTGACAACCGCACCGCCTTGTTTGCCGCCCTGGTGCTTGCGGCCATGCCCGCATTCTTGTTTGCGGCCCATCAGGCCACCAGCCCCATCGCCCACGCGGGGTTGTCGGCCATCGCCGTGGCGGCCGCCCTGTGGGCCATCCGCCCGCTCAAGACCCCGCCTTCGCTGTGGCGTCAGGCCCTGGGCTGGCTGACCTGCGGCTTGGCCCTGGCCGGCACCCTGCTCGTGGCGGGGCCGATCGCCATCCTGACCACCGCACTGCCCATCCTTCTGCTGTTGATCCTGTGCCCGGGCCGGCTGAGCCACCTGCTGGGGCTGGTGGCGGCCCTGCTGATCGCTTTCGTCCTGCTGTTGCCCTGGATCCTGCACGTCCACGAGCAGGATTCCATGGCCTGGCGGCACTGGCTGGTGGACCTGCTCGCCCCCGCTTCGCAGAGTCTTTCCGCCACGCTGCACCAGATGCTCAACCGCCTGGGGCTGCTGGCCATCCTGGTGCTGCCCTGGACGCTGTGGCTGCTGGGCGCCCTGGTCCAACCCTTCAGCCAGTCTTCCAAAGGCACACGCCCGCGGCTGTTTCTGGGCTGGGTGTGGTTGGTGGCCACGGCCATGATCCTGACCGTGCTGCCTGGGGCCAGCTCCGCCGATTTGCTGGTGCCAGTGCTGCCGGCGGCGGCCGTGCTCATCGCCCAGTTGTTTACCCAGTACATCGATCTGGCCGGGGCGGGCCGGTATGCCAAGTTTTGGCGCCGCCTGCGCTGGCCCCATACAGCGCTTCTGCTGGCCATCAGCGTGGGTCTGCCCATCGTCCTGCACGCCCCGCCGGACTGGGCCCAACCCTACCTCGCCCCTCTGGTCTGGATGTGGGCTTTGGCCGCCGGGTTGGTGCTCCTGGCCATCCAGGTGCTGGCGCTGCGCTGGATGCTCCAGGATTATCCCGACCGGTGCCTGTTGGCCTGGACCGCCTGGACCCTGGTCGCCAGTCTCCTGGTAGCCTTCCCTTTGACTCAGGGGCCTGCGGCGCAAAGCCCCGCCCGCGCCGATGGCCGCAACATCGCCGGCCTGACCCGCGGGGCGGCCACCTTCTGGCTCAGCCCCACGCGCCCGCAGGGCCCGGCCCAGGCTCCCGACCCGAGTTTGGTCTTCTACACCGGCCAGCCCATGCCACAACTTGCGGCCGGCCAGCTTACCCAGGCCCTGGCCCAGCAGGACGCGCTGTTTCTGCTTGCCCCGCCCCAGGCCCTGGCCGCTCTGCACGTGCCGGCCCAGGTGCGTCTGGAACTGCCGCGCCTGGGCCGCGCCCTGTTCGCCTGCTCGGCTCCGGTCCCGGCCAGTCGGCCTATGACTATGCCCGACGCGGCTCCCCGCCTGCCGCAAGCGCGGCATTTGCTGCCCGGGCCTTCCCCCACGTCAAGCACCCGTCCGGACGCACCGGCCGATATCCGCAATCCACACCCCCACCCCACGACCCCCTGACTCCCCATGCCTCCCACCCCTGGTAATGTTTGGACCCCCGCCGCCAGCGCCGGCCCCGATCTCCCGGACCTCTCCATCGTGGTCCCTGCCCTCAACGAAGAGGACAACGTGGGCCCGCTCGTGCAGGAGATCGACCGCACCGTGCGCCAGGCGGGCATCGCGGTGGAACTGATCCTCGTTGATGATGGCTCGACCGACCAGACCCTCGGCCGGCTCAAGGCCCTCAAGTCCGGCCGGCCGTGGCTGCGCCTCCTCCACCGCGACCGGCCCCGCGGGCAGTCCGCCGCCATGTTCGCCGGGGTCCAGGCGGCCCGCGGCCAGTTCATCGCCACGCTCGATGCCGACCTGCAGAACGACCCCGCCGATCTGACCGCCATGCTGCGCATCCTTCGCGAGCAGGGCGTCGATATGGTTCAGGGCGATCGTTCGGCCGCTCGCGCCGACACCTTCAAACGCAAATTCACCTCCTGGGTCGGCCGGACTTACCGCCGCATCGTGCTGGGCGACCGCATCCGCGATACGGGTTGCTCCGCCCGCGTCGTGCGGGCCGGCTTCTACCAGCAGGTGCCCTTGCAGTTCCACGGCATGCACCGCTTCATCCCCGCCTACTGCGCCCGCCTGGGCGCCCGCATCGTCGAGATGCCCGTGCACCATCGCCCCCGCGTGGCTGGGGTGACCAAGTATGGGGCCTTCAAACGTGGCCTGACGGGATTCTTCGACGGTCTGGCGGTACGATGGATGTTCCGGCGCTATCGCGATCCCAGCGTCCGGGAAGAGGTGTGATATGCGTCGCCGCTGGCTGCTGCTGATGGAAGTCATTCTGCTGACGGGCCTGGTCATCTGGGTGGCCCTGGCGGTGACCAACGCCGATCACAAGCCGCCCGATTCCATCGACCTCAAGGTCCAGCTCAAGGGCGCCCGCGACCGGGCCTACCTCTTTCGCCAGCCGGATGGGAAGTATGGCTATCGCATTCTGTCCAGCACCAGCGATGGCCACCGGGATCTGTCCCCCGAAGAGTTCGCCCGGCTGGAATACGAATCGCAGCGCGGCCGCAGCCTTTTTGAACGCGTCCTCAACGTGACTTCGCCCGCCGGCATCATCTGGGTGGGTGTGGGGCTGCTGGGCCAGGTCCTGTTCACCGGCCGCATGATCATCCAGTGGCTGGCCAGCGAGAAGAAGAAGGAATCGGTGGTGCCCCCCATCTTCTGGTGGATGAGCCTGATCGGCGCCAGCATGCTCATGTCTTACTTCCTCTGGCGCCTGGACCCCATCGGCATCCTGGGCCAGGCCTTCGGCTGGTTTATCTATGTGCGCAACCTGTGGCTGATCTACCGTAAGAAGCCTCCCGCCCGCATCACCGAAGACCCCGGCCCCGAACCGGAACTGGGGAAATAAGCGGTGGGTTCATGCCGTCGTTCCTCCGTTCATCCGTTGATTCGTTAATCCGGCAGAACGCGCCGCAACCGTCGGATAGACGAGTTAACGATTTGACGTATTGACGAGTTACCGTTTTCCAATGCCCACGGTCCTTCGTATCCTCGATGCCAACGCCAACCGCGCCCGTGAAGCCCTGCGCGTCATGGAAGAGGCGGCCCGCTTCCTGCTCGACGATGCCTCCCTGTCCGGTGGCCTCAAACGCCTGCGCCATGACCTGGCGGGCCTGCTGGCCGGGATTCCCGCGCTGCAGGCCGGCCGCGACACGCCGGGCGATGTGGGCACCCAGCTCAAGACCCGCCGGGAGTTTCAGCGCCAGAGCGTGGCCGAGGTGGCCCTGGCCGCGGGCAAACGCCTGTCGGAAGCCCTGCGGGCCCTGGAGGAATACGGCAAGACCATCCCGGCGCGGGGGTTTGCGGCGGGGATTGAGTCGCTACGCTATCGCGGCTATGCCCTGGAGCAACACCTGAACCAGGCCCTGGCGACCGGCCGGCCGGGACGCCAGTGGCGCCTTTGTGTCCTGCTCAGCGCCGATTTGTGCCCCCGCGGCGACTGGCTGAGGGTGGCCCGGGCGGTGGTGGCCGCCGGGGCCGACTGCCTCCAGCTCCGCGAGAAGGCCCTCGATGGGGGGGAGCTGCTGGTCCGGGCCCGCCGGCTCGTCAAGCTCTGCCACCCGCGCGGCGTCAGCCTGATCGTCAATGACCGGCCGGACGTCGCTCTGGCGGCCGGTGCCGATGGGGTGCACCTGGGGCAGACCGACCTTCCCTGCCGCGAAGTCCGCCGGCTCTTTGGCGCCCAGCTCCTGGTGGGGGTCAGCACCAGCAATCTTAAGATGGCCGGCCAAGCCCTGCGCGACGGGGCCGACTATTGCGGCCTGGGCCCCATGTTCCCCACCACCACCAAGCACAAGCCGGTCCTGGCCGGGCCGCGCTATGCCCGCGCCTTCGTTCGCCGCTACCCGGGGGTTGCCCACCTGGCCATCGGCGGCATCACCCCCGGAAACATCGCCCCGCTCACCCGCGCCGGTGTGCGCGGCGTGGCCGTCTCCAGCGCTGTCTGCGCGGCGGCCGATCCCGGCCGAGTGGTCGTGGATCTGCTTGGGGCGCTGCCCAAACGGTAGGGCGGTCTGAGTGCGGAAGAAGGGAGCTACCGCAACTTGGACCAGAGCCACAATGCCAGGGAGAGAAGAAGACTGATCAGGAGACAGGTGGTGATGGGGAGGTAAAGCCGGAACCCCGGCCGCTCGATGCGGAGGTCCCCGGGCAGGCGGCCGAGGAAGGGAAGGGACGGCCCGAAATACAGGACCAGCCCCAGAATCAGCAGCAGCCCTCCGGCGACCATCAGCATGCGGGCCAGCGCTGGCATCATGGCGAGGGCTCTCACTTCACCTCATCGGGGAACTTGTGACGCACCTTTTCGGCCTTGGGCAGGGCGTACATTTCAATGTACGGCTGATTGGGGTGCTTGTCGGCGTAGTCGCGGTGGTATGGCTCGGCCGGGTAGAAGGCCTTCAGGGGCTCGACCGTCGTGACGATGGGCTCGGGGAACACCTTGGCCGCCGTAAGCTGGGCGATATAGGCCTGGGCCACCTCCTTCTGCTCCAGGCTGGCATAGAACACGGCCGAGCGATACTGGGTTCCCGTGTCCGGGCCCTGGCGGTCTTTCTGCGTCGGGTCGTGGGTGGCAAAGAAGATGCGCAGCAGGTGGCCGTAGGTGACCTGGTGGGGGTCGTAGGTGATCTGGATGGATTCGGCGTGGCCGGTGGTGCCGGTGCAAACCGCCTCATAATTGGCCGTGTCGGCCGCGCCGCCGGCGTAACCGGGCAGGACGGCGCTGACCCCCTTGACCTGGCGGAACACGGCCTCGGTGCACCAGAAACAGCCGCCGGCGAACACGGCCGTGGCCGGGCCCGGCGGGGCCTCGGTGATGTCCCGGGCGGGCAGGGGCAGGTGGGCTCCCACCTCGGCCGGCCCCGAACCCTGGTGACTGGAACACGCCCAACTGCCAAACACGGTCAGGGCCATCAGTGCTGCTCCCATCAGAGAAGGCATCTTGAACATGGGCAATGGTAGCTCCTCCGCACTTCCAAAGAAAAGCCCTCTTCCGGCGTAGGCGGGAAGAGGGCCAATGACCCATGCCAAGTTGCCGTGGGCGGTTACTTGCCGGCCACCACCAGGGCCAGGTCGGCCTGGGCCTCCTGGCCGGTCAGATGCAGGTCGTAACGCTCCTTGAGCAGCTTGAACACGTTGGCCGTCAGGAACGCCGGGGGGTTGGGCCCCAGGGTGATGCCCTTAACGTCCAGCGCCAGGAGCGTCAGCAGCACGGCCACGGCCTTCTGCTCGAACCAGCTCACCACCAGCGTCAACGGCAGATCATTGACGCCGCAGTTGAACGCCTGGGCCAGGGCCACGGCCACGGCGATGGCGCCATAGGCATCATTGCATTGGCCCATGTCCAAGAGACGCGGCAGGCCCAGCAGGGTGCCGTAGTCATGCTCGCGGATACGGTATTTGCCGCAGCCCAGTGTCAGAATAAAGGAATCCGCCGGCGTGGCCCGGGCATAGTCGCTGAAGTAGTTGCGCCCCGGCTCGGCCCCATCGCAGCCGCCGATGACGAAGAAGCGGCTGATCTGGCCGGCTTTGACGGCGTTGACGATGGTGGCGGCGTTGTCCAGCAGCACGCTGCGGTGGAAGCCCACGGTCGAGGTGCGCTCGATCTTTTCAGTCAGCGGCGGGCACGTCAGGGCCGCTTTGATCACCGGGGCAAAATCCCCCTCCGCCAGGCGCTGGGCCCCGGGTACGGCCACGCAGCGCACGGTGAACAGACGCTGGGCATAGGAGGGCCGGGGGATCAGGATGCAGTTCGTGGTGGCGACGATGGGCCCGGGGAAAGAGGCGAACTCGCTTCTCTGGTTTTGCCAGGCCCCGCCGTAATGGCCGGCCAGATTGGGGTGGTCGCCCAGCGCCGGGTACATGTGGGCCGGCAGCATCTCGCCGTGGGTGTAAACCTTGATGGGTGTGCCTTCCACCTGCTGGAGCAGTTGCCACAGGTCCATCAGGTCGTGGCCGGTGACCAGGATGCCGGGGCCGGCCTGCGTGCCTTCACGCACCTGGGCGGGTCGGGGCTTGCCGAACTTGGCCACGTGCCCCTCATCCAACATCTGCATGACCTTGAGATTCTGCCGGCCCAGTTCCAGGGCCATCTCCAGCAACGCGGGAACGTCAAAGTTGACGTTGGTCATGGTGGCGAAGAGGGCTTCTTCGATGAACGCCGAAACGCCGGCATCGGTCTGCCCCAGACGCCGGGCATGGTGGGCGTAGGCGGCCATCCCCTTGAGGCCATACAGGATCAGCTCCTGTAACGCCTGCACATCCGCATCCTTGCCGCATACGCCGGGGCTGCTGCTGCATCCGACTCCCGCGGAAGCCTGCTCACACTGATCACAAAACATGGCTGCGATCTCCTGAAACTTCGTTGCGGGTGCCGGCCGGGGCCTCCCTCGGCCCCAAGCCGCGCACGCCTTGTCATGGGGACCTATGCTAGGGGTGCCATGGCCGGGGGCCTTGATCTGGATCAAGCCCCCCGCAAAGCCTGTAAGTACACCGTGGGCATACGTTTGAGAAAGGTCGCGTGGACCGCAAATGCTTCCATCAGCCACCCAGATTCTGGCCGCCTGTCCGCTTCTGACTCTGGTGCGGGATTCCAGTCGCACGCGGCTGGAGGCCATGGCCCAGGTGCTGACGTTCGCTCCCGAAGAAACCATCTTCCATCAGGGCGAACCGTGTCCGGGGATTTTCATCGTGGGCCGCGGACTGGTGCGCATCTACAAGCTGGCGCCTTCGGGTAAGGAGCACGTCCTGCACGTGGTCGAGGCGGGCGGCGTTTTTGCCGAGATGGCCGTCATCGGCGATTTTGCCCTGCCGGCGTTCGCCCAGGCGCTGGAACCCACCACGTGTGTGCTGCTGCCGGCCGGGGCCTTCCGCCGGGCCCTGAAGGACGATCACGAACTGTGCCTGCAACTGCTGGGCGGCATGGCCCTGTGGGTGAAGCACCTGATCGGCTTGGTGGAGAGCATCACCTTGCGCGATGCCCTGGGGCGGGTGGCCCATCACCTGCTGGGGCTGGAAGCCGATGCCCAGGGCATCGTGCACCTGCCGGCGCTCAAGCGGCACCTGGCCAGCCATCTGAACCTGACCAGTGAAACCCTTTCGCGTGTGCTGCGCCGGCTGAAGGAAGACGGCGCCATCACGGAGGAAGGCGAGAACCTGCGCATCGTGGAGCGGATGGCCCTGGAGAAGCTGGCCGAAGGAGACCTGCCCTCGGAGGAAGG
>JAJXSS010000102.1 GCA_021784455.1 Planctomycetota bacterium | reverse complement strand
GCTGGAGACGATCCGCACGCTGATCAAGAATGCCTGGGCCGGCATCAACCCCGGCCTGCTGACGGACATCCTCATCAACACGTCATAGACCCGTCAGAACTGGTAAACAGTTACCTTGGCATAGAGGGATCCTGGTTCTCCAAAGTCTTCAACACGGGCTGGAAGCCCGTGCCACGGTTCTGGTTCTCTGGGAGATCACCAACCCTCTTCCTTTTTCGCCAGGTGCCCCAGGCTCGCCTTGACCGGCTGGCCGGGAATCAGCTTCTGGCCGTCGGTAAAGCCCTCTTCCCGGCCGGTCAACTCCTGGATCAGAACCTGCCGCCAGTAGGCCACCCGCGGCTGCATGGCCGGGTCCCTGGCCAGGTCGTGCAGTTCCTGCGGGTCCTTCTCCAGGTCGAACAACTGCTCCCGCCCCGTGCGGCTGTGCCAGGCGTACTTCTCCTTGCCGTCGGTGACCCACTGCAGCGACTGGTCCAGCACGGCATGCTCGCCCTGGATGTGGCTGCGCCACTGGACCTGCTGGCCCCGGGCAATCGGCAGAAAGCTGCGCCCTTCCACGCTCTGGGGGATCGGCAGCCCCGCGCAGTCCAGCAGCGTCGGCATGATGTCCCGCAGCTCGATCGGCTGATTGAACCGCCCCTTCCGCGCGATCCCGCTGCCCCACGGCCCTTTCAAAATCAGCGGCACCCGCGCCGAACCTTCATAGGGATAGCCCTTGCGGAACAGGTGATGGTCTCCCAGCATCTCCCCATGGTCGGAGGTAAAGCAGATATAGGTGTTGTTGCGCAGCTCGTACTCGTCCAGGATCTCGCGGAAGCGGTTGAGCTGGTGGTCGATGTGGGTCATGTTCCCGTAGTACCCGGCCAGCGCCCGCTGCAGCACCCGTGGATCGATATCGCCCACGAAGCACTCGGAGCAGTCCGGCTGGGCGTACTCGGCAAACGCATCCACCCAGTCCCCCACCGGCCGCGGCGGCATCGGCTGGTTGACGTACATGTCAAAGGCCCAGGCCGGCGGATCGTACGGCGGGTGGGGCCGGTGAAAGCTCATGAACAGGAAAAACGGCTTGCGGGTATCGCGGCGGCGCAGGAAATCGATCGACTGGTTGACCACCCAGGTGCTGGGATGCAGGTAATCGTCCTTGTCCCACGGCCGGGCCGGCACCGCGTTGCAGTTCAGCCCATGCTCAAAGTAATCCGCCTCCCGCCCCAGTTTCTCGCTCAGCCACACGTTGTAGTCATCCATCAGCCGGTAATCGCGCCGCCGCCGCCGCTGGGCGTGCAGGTAGCCATCGTGCAGGATCACGTTCTGGAATCCCACCTGCGAGCGGACCGGATGCACGTGCATCTTCCCCACCGCCTGCGTCTGATAACCGGCCTTGGTGAATTCCCCGGCCAGCGTCACCGGGTAATCCCACGCCACCCCGTCCTCATACCCCACCCGCCCGTGCGAACGCTGGCTCAGCCCCGTGAACAGCGCCGCCCGCGCCGCGATGCACGTGGGGCTGGAGGAATACGCCCGCCTGAACCTCGCCCCGTCCAGCGCCCACTGGTCCAGGCACGGCGTGTGCACCACCGGATGCCGGTCGATGCTCAAACAGTCCCCGCGCCACTGGTCCACAAAAACCAGAATCACATTCGGCCGATCGCTCATATAGCCCTTCCTCCATTACCGTCCCGTTCGCCACCACAACTCCAGCATCAGCAGCGCATACAGCCGCTGGGAATGGTCCACCCGGTTCTGCTCATGCTCCTGCATGATCTGCTCAATGGCCGGCTTCTGCAAATGCCCGCTGGCGAACGAATCGCCGGCGAACACCAGTTCCCGCAGCATCCCCCGCAGTTACTGCTATGAAAAAAACGGACCGGCCGGTGACACCCGGGCAGATTAGAGGAGTCTGCTATGCGTGCTTGCGGCACGTGGCCGGAGCAACAAGATGGGGTGCCCAAGGAGGTGTCAGGTTCAGACTGCATCTGCGGCCGCAACGGGACCACAGTAACACGACCTTCGCCCGGCCGGTCCTCGATCCGTATAGGCCCCTTTTTCATGCGATGTGGGTGGGCCGAAGGCCCGTGAGCGACTGCTCTGAAAATTCCCCTACGCGGCCTGGTTACGCGGTTCGAGTATAACCCGGTGGCCCAGGGATTCCAGACGTTTAACCAGGTAGCGGGTCAGGCGCTGGGGCTGGAGTTGGTCCAGGTAGTCGGGGCCCAGTTCCCGGTAGTCCACCTGGTCCTTGAGCATGTGGTAGATCATCACCAGCATCGTGTGGCCTCCCGATAACGTGGCAGTCAATCCTGCGATGGCCTGAGCACTGTTTCATTGACCCTCAGACGCCGATATGCTAATATTAGCAAGTGATGAAGGAAGGCGAGACGCTCAAACCTTTGGTGTGGGTGGGCGCATCCAGGCGGGAGTTGTTGGACTTCCCCGAGGAAGTCGTCCACGCCGTGGGCGTGGTGCTGCTGCGAGTGCAATACGGAGACTCGCCGTCAGCCGTCAAACCCCTGCGAGGATTTGGTGGTGCGGGGGTGTTGGAGGTCATTGAGGACGACGATGGCAGCACGTACCGGACGGTCTACACCGTAAAGTTCAAGGGGCGGGTGTACGTCCTCCATGCCTTCCAGAAGAAATCGAAGCATGGGATCGCCACGCCGAAGCCGGTCCTTGATCTCATCAAACAGCGCTTGAAGTGGGCCCAGGCACTTCATGCGGAATGGGAGCAGCAAAATGCCAAAGCACACCAATCAAATTGAACACGAGGTCAGTTCCGGAAATGTGTTTGCCGACCTCGGCGTGCCCAACCCGGAGGAAGCCTTGGCCAAGGCCCAGCTTGCCCGTGCCATTTGCCTGCTGATTGAGAAGGAAAGCCTGTCGCAGAAGGAGGTGGCCCAGCGATTGGGGGTCGATCAGCCCAAGGTGTCGGCTCTGGTCAGGGGAAGGTTGACCGAGTTCTCCACCGACCGCCTATTGCGTTTCCTGCTCCGCCTCGGCCATGACGTGAAGATCAACGTCCGCTCCCGCAAGGCCAAGAAAGCACCGGCCAGCCTGGAAGTGGCGTTGGTGTGACCGCATCTTGCCCCCCCGCCTCTTCCCAGTCAAAGCCCAGGCGCTCAGCCACCACGGCCGCCCAACAGGTCAGGACCGGGGCCCGGTTGATTGCGATGGTGCGGGTGCGCATGTTTTTCCTCCTTCGTCACTCGCACCTGGCGGTAACGGCGGCTGTCCTCTTGGTGTCCTTGGTGGTTCAATTCTCCGGGTTTGATTGGCTCAAGTTGTTTTGGCGCGGTTCTTAGCTACTTCACGTTCCCGGTATCCGCATTGAACAGGTCGGACAGGTCGGTGGCCTGGGCCGCGGCGCCCAGGTAGGGCTTGACACCAAAGATGTTCTGCAGCGTCCGCAGCGTGGAGGAGTGGTCGTAGTTGATGTGGTTGGTGTAGGCGTGGCCCTTGGCCAGCGGGGAAATCACGATGAGCGGCAGCGTGTGCTGGTAGTCATCGGCGTTCTTCCCCTCCGTTTCATCGCACCAGATGATGATCAGGCCATTGTCGCGGTAGGCCTTAGAGGCCATGATCATGGGGACTAGTTTGGCCAGGCAGTCATCGCCCTCCTTGATGGCCGCGGCATCGCCCTTGAGGCCGCGATAGCCTTCGGGCAGGGGGCTGTGCATTTCGTTGAACTGATTGGGGGTGATCCAGTTATAGTCGGCCACGGTGTTGTTCTTGAGGTCGATGGCCAGTTGCTGAATGGGCGCGTAGAACTTGGCGGCCGGATTTTTGGGGGTGGGATCATCGCCGCCGTTGGTGTCGCGGAAGAAGATCATCGGGTTGTGCTTGGGGGCGTAGTTGAAGCGTCGGCTGCCGTTATAGGCGTTGGCCACGATGCGGTAGGTGCCAAACCGGGCCCGGATGGGCGACACCCATTGGTCGGGAGGCAGCACGTTCCCGGCCGCATCGGTGTCGATATCCTCCTGGTACGATTTCCAGGTTTTGCCTGCCTGGCGCAGCATCGTGGCCAGGTGATGCGTGGTGTTCTGGTTCGACCCCCCAAGGCCATAGGGGGGATTGTCATCTTGAACTCCGAAGTTGGTTCCCGCCTCCATCCAGATGTAGTTGGGCTCGGAAGGGTGGATGCCCTGGCGATGGCCCCCCGGCCGGGCGTTGAGGTTGTGGTAGGCGCTGGCGTACGAAACCTGGGCCGAGAGCGGGTTGCCGGGGGTGACCAGACGATTGAGGAAGGGCGCGTGCGGGTTGCCCAGAAGCGGCTGGGGCGCGTACTTGTCGGAGGCGGGCTGCGTCCAGTTGTGGTTTTCCAGGGGGATGACAAAGACCGTCTTGACCTCTGCCGCCCGCGCCGCCGGGGCCATCAGCCCCACCAGCATCAGCAGCAGACCCGCGGCCGTCCGCCTGAAGGCCTGACCCAATTGGGTGCGTGCTTTCATCTGCAACTCCTTGGCCAAACAAGCATGATAGCGGCCCCATCCGGGCGGGGGGCTTGGAGGCGGGGCTAACAGATTCCTTGCGCCGATGGGGGGCCGCTGCAGGGCAACGTGCGGATCCAAGGTTTCGGCCGCAGGCGAGCCTGGCGCGGCTGAACCTCCCGGCTGGTTTCCGGTACGATGTGCTTCGATGAAACCCAACGCCATCGGCAGTTTCTGCCTTGTCCTTCACGGCCACCTGCCGTACGTCCTGCGCCATGGCGAATGGCCGCACGGGGAGGACTGGCTCTACGAAGCCGCCGCCGAAACGTACCTGCCCGTCCTGGCCGTCATCGACGAATGCCTGTTCTTCAACGCCCAGCCGCGTTTTACCATCGGGTTGACTCCGGTTCTGCTTGAACAGCTTGCGGACGAACACTTCAAGGAAGGCTTTGACCGGTACCTGCAGGACCGCGTCGCCCGGGCCCGGAGCGATGAGGCGGAGTTCAAGGCCCATAACGAGGGGCACCTGGCCTACCTGGCCCAGCGCTGGCAGGAGTTTTACGGCAAGCTGCGGGAGCAGTTTCACCAGATCGATCGGGATATCCCCAAGGCCTTCGCCCAGCGGGCCCAGAAAGGCCTGATCGAAATCCTGACTTCGGCGGCCACCCACGGGTATTTCCCGCTGCTGCTCGAAGATGCGTCGATCCGGGCCCAGATGCGGGCAGGGGTGGCCACTTCAGAGCGTATCTTGGGCTTTAAGCCCAGCGGCATGTGGCTGCCTGAGTGTGCCTACCGGCCCCAGGGCTGGTGGACCCCGGGCATAAGCTGGGGCGGCAAGAAGAACCGTATCGGCGTGGAGCACCTGGTGGCGGATGAGGGCATCACGCACTTCTTCGTGGAACACCAACTGGTGGAATCCTGCCGCAGCGAGTACGTCAACAACGGCGGTGCCTGGCACAAGGTCGGCTGGGATGAGGCCCAGAAGTACCCCGCCCGCGGCTGGCGCAACGTTCACGAGTCGCACAGTGTGAACTCCGACGGCTCGGGCCCGGGCCGGGTCACGGTGTTTGCCCGCGACCCGCGCATCTGTGAGACGGTCTGGTCCGGATCCATCGGTTATCCGGCCGACGGGGTCTACCTCGAATTTCACAAGAAGCAGGGCGAACGCCGCGGCCTGCGTTACTGGAAGATCACCGGCAAGGGCGTGGACCTGGGGCAAAAGCACTACTACTACCCCGATGACACCAAGGGCAAGGTGTTTGAGCATGCCCAGCATTTCTGCACCATGGTGCGCGACCGCCTCTGGCAGCACCACCACCAGACCGGCCGGCACGGGGTGGCCGTGGCCTGCTTCGACGCGGAATTGTTCGGGCACTGGTGGTTTGAGGGCCCGCGCTTCATCCGGGATATCATGCTGACGCTCAACGCCGATCCGCATATTGAGCTTTCGACCACGGCCGAGTACATGAGCCGCCACCCCGCGGACATGACCGTGTCCCTGCCCGAGGGATCCTGGGGCGAGGGCGGCGATCATCGGGTGTGGCTCAACGACCAGACCCGGTGGATCTGGGAGGTGGCCTACCGGGCCGAAGCCCTGTTTGGCAAGCTGACGTTCAACCTGCCCTGGCGCGACCCGGCCCATCGTGAGCTGCGCGACCTGATGGAACACGCCGGCCGCGAACTGCTCCTGATGCAGGCGTCGGACTGGCCGTTCGTCATCTCCCGTGGCCAGGCCATCGACTATGGCATCAAACGCTTCGTGCTGCATGCCGGCCGGTTTGAGAATCTGTGCGCCATGGCTGAGAAGATCGCCCGCGGCGAGGCGCTCACCGACCTGGAGCGCTTTGAAATCAAGGACATCCAGTTGCACGATCCGGTTTTCCCGAAGATCGACCTGAACTGGTGGAATATGTGAGCCCCCTCCTCTTGATGTTGGATCTATCATGCCCGCGACCAACTTGCGTCTAACGTACAACCGGCCGATCGGAACCCACCCGTGGACCAGCGCCTTGCCGGTGGGCAATGGCCGGCTGGGGGCCATGGTTTTCGGGAGCGTCGAGGTCGATCGTCTGCAGTTGAACCTGGATTCACTGTGGGCCCGCAACACCAAGGATCCCAACAACCCCGCCGCCCGGCGGAACTTGAAAGAGGTGCGGCAGCTCCTGCGGGACGGTTATCCGGATCGCGCTTTGATGCTGGCCGAAGCCACCATGATGGGCGGGCCTTGCCGTGTAGCCCCTTACCAGATGCTGGCCGACCTGTATCTGCGTTTCGATCATCCCCATGGTCGCGCGGTCGGGGCCGGCCGGCGGGCCTTGGCGCCCCGCCAATACCGCCGCGAACTCGACCTGCGGGACGCGATCAGCATCGTCCATTACAAACTGGGCAAGATCACCTACTGGCGTGAAGTGTTTTGCAGCGCCCCGGACCAGGCCCTGGTGATCCGCCTGAGTGCGGATCGCTCTGGCAGCATCAATCTGGTGGCCCACCTGAGCCGCCTGCTGGATGCGCGTGTCGATTGCGTGGGCCTGGACCAACTGGTGTTGGCCGGCCGGTGCGGCGCGGCCGGCTCCCGCTTTCAAGCCCGTTTACGCATGCGGGCGGAAGGGGGGAAACTGCTGTCCGCCGGGGATCGTCTGCGCGTGGAGCGGGCCGATGCGGTCACGCTCATCCTGACTGCGGCGAGCGACTTCGACGGCCAGGACCCCGTGCAGGCCTGCCGCAGCGCCTTGGCCCGCGCCTGGCGCAAGCCTTACGAACAACTGCGTGCCGATCATGTGGCTGAATACCGTTCCTGGTTCGACCGCGTGCACCTGGATCTCGGTGGCTCCCGAAAGGGCGGGGGTGGGGCCCGTTTGACCACGCTGCAGCGGTTGGAGCGGGTTAAGGCCGGTCATGATGATCCATGCCTGGTGGAAACCTACTTCCAATTCGGCCGGTACCTGCTGATTTCATCGTCGCGGCCGGGCACGCTGCCGGCCAACTTGCAGGGCATCTGGGCGGATGGTTTCACGCCCCCCTGGAACGCCGACTATCACACCAACATCAACATCCAGATGAACTACTGGCCGGCGGAAGTCACCAACCTCAGCGCCTGCCACCAGCCCTTGTTCGACTGGATGAAAAAAGTGGCTGCGGCCGGCCGGCGCACCGCCCGCATCCACTATGGCTGCCGGGGCTGGGTTTGCCATCACATTTCCGATCCCTGGGCCTTTACCGCCCCGGGCGATGCGGCCGGTTGCGGGTTGTGGCCTATGGGCGGGGCCTGGCTGTGCGATCATCTGTGGGAACATTACCTGTTCACCGGGGATCGGTCGTTTCTCCGGACGACCGCGTATCCGCTCATGAAGGGGGCCTGCGAATTCTTCCTGGGTTTCCTGGTCGAAGACCGACAGGGGCGGCTGCTGTGCGGCCCCTCGTCATCGCCGGAGAATATCTATCGCCTGCCCAATGGCGTCATCGGGCGACTGGCCATGGGCTGCACCATGGATAACCAGATCCTGCGCGAGTTATTCAGCCACACCATCGAGGCCGCCGGCGCGCTGGGGCGGGATACCGAGTTTCGCAATCGCCTGGCCCACGCCCGGGCACGCCTTCCCGAGTGCCGCATCGGCCGGGATGGCCGGCTGCTGGAATGGATGGAAGAGTACGAAGAGCCCCTGCCCGGCCACCGGCACATCTCCCATCTCTTTGGGCTGCACCCCGGTACGCAGATCACCCCGGAAGGTACACCGCAACTGGCCCGGGCCGCGGCCAAATCTCTCGAGGGCCGCCTGCGCCACGGCGGGGGGCACACCGGCTGGAGTGCGGCCTGGATCGTCAATCACTGGGCCCGCCTGCATCAGGGCGAAAAGGCCCACCAGATGCTGCAGACGCTGCTGCGCCGCAGCACGCTGCCCAACCTGTTCGACGATCATCCCCCGTTCCAGATCGATGGCAATTTCGGAGCCACCGCCGGGATTGTGGAAATGCTGTTGCAATCCCATGCCGGCCGGATCGCCTTTTTGCCCGCCCTGCCGCGGGCCTGGCCGACAGGCGCTTTCCGCGGGCTGCGGGCCCGCCCGGGCGTGACCGTGGACCTGAAATGGCAGCGTGGGCGAGCCACCATGGCCCGCCTGTCGGCTGATCGGCTCCTGACGCTGGTCCTGACTCCGCCGAAGGGCCAGAAGATCGCAGCCGCCCGGCAGACCGGCCGGAACCTGCCGCTGACCCCGATCGATCACCGCGGGGTGGTGCTGAAGGTCAGCGCGGGCGAGCCTTGCTTGCTATCCTTCCGGTAGCTTCGAGCCAGCCCGAACGAGTGGGGCATGTGGTGACCGCCAAGAGGTTCGGGTCAGCCCGAACCGACGAGGGGGTGCGTCCTCCTTACAATCGAAAATTGAAAATCGAAAATCAGAAATCGAAATTGCTTCCCATGCCCATCCTCGTTGCCACCGGTAACCCCCATAAACTCGAAGAAATCCGCGCCGTCATTGCCGAGCATTCCGAAGCGGCCGACGCCATCGCCCTGGTGAGCTTGGCCGATCTTCCGCAATCGATCACCGAACCGGTCGAGGATCAGCCCACCTTTGCCGGCAATGCCCTCAAGAAGGCCCGCCACTATGCCCAGGCCTCGGGCCTGACCTGCCTGGCCGACGACAGTGGCCTGGAAGTGGATGCTCTGGATGGCCGGCCCGGAGTCTACAGTGCCCGTTACGCCGGGGTCACCGGCCCGCGTTCCGTGGTTGATCCGGCCAACAACCGGCTGCTTCTGCAAAACCTGGCGGATGTGCCGATCGCCCGGCGCTCCGCCCGGTTCGTGTGCACGATGGCCTTGGTCTCGCCCGCCGGCGATATCCTGGCCCAGGTTCGCGGTACGGTCGAAGGCCGCATCCTTCTGCCCGAGGAAGGCGCGAATCCTGACGAGCCCTGGCGCGGACGGGGCCACAACGGCTTCGGCTATGACCCCCTCTTCCTCCTGCCCGCCCCCCGGAATCTCACCACCGCTGAACTGCCCCCGGATGCCAAGAACGCCATCAGCCACCGCGGCCAGGCTACACGTCTCATCTACCCTCATCTATGCCGTGCGGCCGGGGGCATTCACGCGTGAGTTCGGGCTGGCCCGAACGCTTTCTGGGCTCGCCGGCAAACCTGCGCCCGGGAATACTCCGAATCGACTGCGGATTCGCAGGTTGGGGCCTATCATCCCCCCGTGGCTGCCAATCTGGAGCGCTGGGCCGGGGGCCCGTTACCGTGACCGAGGGGCTGGAGTGCGGCTAATTCAACAGCGAGCGACCCATGCCCAAACTCCGCGTGCAGAGTTTTGCCGTTTCGCTCGATGGTTATGGCGCCGGGCCAGACCAGAATCTCAAAAACCCCCTGGGCACCGGCGGCCCCAATCTGATGGGCTGGTTCTTCCCCACCCGCTGCTTTAAGAAGATGCACGGTGGTGAAGGGGGTGAAACGGGGGTGGACAACGATATTGCCGAAAAGGGATTCGTCGGCATTGGTGCGTGGATTCTGGGGCGCAACATGTTCGGCCCGGTGCGCGGGCCCTGGCCTGATGAGAATTGGAAGGGCTGGTGGGGGGACGAGCCGCCGTATCACACCCCGGTGTTCGTGCTCACGCACCACCCGCGGCCGCCGCTCAGGATGGCCGGCGGCACCGAGTTCCGCTTCGTCACCCAGGGCATCCAGGTGGCGCTTAAGCAAGCCATGGCGGCCGCCAACGGCCGCGATGTCCGCCTGGGCGGCGGCGTCGCCACCATCCGCCAGTATCTCACCGCCGGCCTGATCGACGAACTGCATCTGGCCGTGCGCCCGGTACTGCTGGGCAAGGGCGAGAACCTATTTGGGGGTCTTGATCTTCCCGGCCTGGGTTACGAATGCACCCACCACGTTACCGGCGAAAGGGCGATGCACGTTTACTTGCGCAGACGGGTATAGCCGAACCGGGCGTTCCTCGATCTGCATCGCCTGATTACCCTACCAGCCCTTCGAGCGATCCAAGACCGACCGGCTCACGCGTGAAGAACGGCTCGGCGTAGTCCACCCCGATGCGGCTGCCCATGTATCCGTTCATCTGCCTCAGCCACTCCACGACGCGCCGGTTCCGGGGGGGCGTGACGAACTGGGACACGTAGGCCTTGATCGCTTTTTCCTTGACATCCATCTGGTCGGAGATGTCCAGGCAGAAACTAGGCTGGGCCACGTGCCTGAGGTGCGTGCAGTAGTAGTAGAACAGCCAGCGCGGGTAGATGGGCTCCCCCGGAATGTTCACTTTGGTGAGTTTGGCGTCGAAGCGAGCGTCTTCAACGATCCGCGTGGTAGCCAGGTGATCGGGGTGGGCATCCTCGAAGTAGGGGACGAACACGATCTGGGCCTGGTGCTTACGGATCACGGCCGCCACCTTGTGCCGGGCCGCCAGAGTGTGTTCCACCTGGCGGTTTTTCAGGCCGATGCCCACCCGCCGCACCCCCAGCAGACGGGCGGCCGCCTTGGCCTCGCGGGCCCGGATGGTGGGCGAGCCATGCGGGGTGGGCTCGCCGTTGGTCATGTCCAGCGGCAG